>CBIHRE010000718.1:0-2542 GCA_966212385.1 uncultured Akkermansia sp.
AACCAGGGATCGTGCGCGGGAGTGACGGCGTTGGTTTCCATGTGGCCGAGGCGTGCGGCAGGGAATGTGCGCTTCGCGGCGCGCGGGGCGAGCCTTGGCTTGTTACGGAGCGGTCGCGGCGGCGGGGAGGGAGAGCGTGAAGCAGGCGCCTCCGCCGGGGCGGGTGGTGGCGGCGAGCAGGCCTTGGTGTTTGTCGGCGATGGTCTTGGCGATGGCGAGGCCGAGGCCGGTGTGGCCGGAGCCACCGGTGCGGGCGGCGTCGGCGCGGTGGAAACGCTCGAAGATGTGCGGCAGGTGTTCCTCGGGTATGCCGGGGCCGTCGTCGCGCACGGTGAGCACGGCGCGGCCGGCCTCGTCGGTGGTGCCGATCCACACCTGGCCGCCCTCGGAGCGGTGGTGTTGGATCGCGTTGGCGACGAGGTTGGTGGCCAGGATGGCGAGGGCGTCGGGATCGCCGGAGAACACAGCGGGGCGGAGATCGACGTGGAGTTTCACCCGACGTTCGGCGGCGAGGGGCCCGAGGTGTCGGGCGGTGTCGGCGGCGACCTGCGCGAGGTCGCAGGGTTCGCGGCGTGGAGTGGAGGAACCGTTTTCGAGGCGGGCGAGGAGGAGCAGGGCCTCGGCGAGGCGGCGCATGCGCGCGGCGGTGTCTTGGCAGGTCTGGATGGATTCGCGATATTCCTCGGCGCTGCGCTCGCGTTTCAGGATACGCTGGGTCTCGGCGAGTAGGATGGAGACGGGGGTGCGGAGCTCGTGGGCGGCGTCGGCGGTGAAACGGCGCTGGCGTTCGAAAGCATCGCGGAGGCGATCGAAGGTTTGGTTGAGGACGCGGCCGAGCTGGTCGAGCTCGCTGTCGGTGCCGGCGGTGTCGATGCGTTCGTCGAGATTGCCCTCGGCGATGCGCGTGGCGGTGCGGCTGATCGAGTCGATGGGACGGATCGCGCGGCCGGCGAGCCACCAGCCGCCGAGGAGGCCGAGGAGCCAGACGCCCAGACCGGTGGCGGCGAGCCATGCGGTGAAGCGGAGCATTTGCTCGCGTTCGGCGGCGATGTCGCGGCCGACGAGGATGGCGATGCCTTCGCGCGAGGTGCGGTAAAATTCGCGAAAGCGGCCGGTGGTGCGAAAGTCCTCGGTGAAGTCGGCCTGTCCCGGGGGGAGCAGTTTACGACCTTCGGGGGCGTTGGGGGAACGAAGGAGAACGCGGCCGTCGGAGTCTTGGATGATGAAGAATGCGTGTCCGGCCTCGGTGCCGGCGAAGCGGGCGGCGGAGTCGGCGGGGAGGGCGAGGTCGCCGGCGCGCAGGCGGTCGACGAGGATTTTGGGCGGAACGGGACCGTCGGGTTGGTTTTCGGGGCGGGCGGCGTCCATGAGACCGCGGATCAGGGCGTGTTCGGCGGAACGGATCTCGCGGTCGAGGCGTTGGTATTCGTTGAACGACGCGAGCCGGTGGACGGCGCCACAGAGGGCGATGATGACGAAGAGGAGGATCAGGCCGTGCCAGGCTTGGAGGCGCCAGCGGAGGGAGTGAGTGGAGAGAAAGCTCATGCGGAGCGGAGGCGGACGGGAAAGGCGACGGCGCGCGGGATCGCGGAGGCGAAGCGGGCGGCCGCGCCGTCAAACGCGTCGGGGACGACGCGTTCCAGCTCGGAAGCGATCAGCGCAAGGTTCACGGGATGATGTAGCCTTGGCCGCGGCGGGTGACGATGAGGTCGGCGCCGAGTTTTTTGCGAAGGTTGGAGACGTGGACGTCGAGGAGGTTGGAGATGGAATCGTCGTCCTCGTCGAAGAGGTGGGCGTAGAGCTCGGCGCGACTGACGACCTGGCCGCGATGGAGCGCGAGGTATTCGAGGAGGGAATACTCGCGGGCGGTCAGGGCGACTGCCTCGCCGTCGAGCTTGGCGGCGCGGGCGGCGGTGTCGACGGAGAGCAGACCGATCTCGACGGTGGAGTGGACTCGGCCGGCCGAACGGCGGATGAGGGCGCGGAGGCGGGCGAGGAGTTCGTCGAGGTCGAATGGTTTGGTCAGGTAGTCGTCGGCGCCGTGGTCGAGACCCTTGATCCGGTCGGGCACGGTGTCGCGCGCGGTGAGCATGAGGATGGGGGTGCGCAGGGCGGGGCGGAGGCGGGAGAGGACCTGCCAGCCGTCGAGCTTGGGAAGCATGACGTCGAGGACGATGGCGTCGTAGGTGTTTTCGAGCGCCTTGTAGAGGCCGTCCTCGCCGTCGGATGCGGTGTCGACGGCGTAGCTTTCCTCGCGCAGCGCGGCGGCGAGGCTGCGCTGGAGGGCGGGGTCGTCTTCGATGAGGAGGAGGCGCATGGCGTTAAGAGCGTGGAGCAGGGAGCGAGGAGCGGGGAGCCTGAAACGCGGTCGGGAGACGGGCGTTACTCGTGGCGGAGGGCGTCGATGGGGTCGAGGCGGGCGGCGCGGCGAGCGGGGGCGAAGCCGAAGACGACTCCCACGGCGGCTGAGAAGATGAAGGCGATGAGGTTGATCCGGGCGTCGAAGACGAATCCCACTTGTATGATTTGCGCGAGGCCGGCT
>CBIHRE010000719.1:0-2535 GCA_966212385.1 uncultured Akkermansia sp.
TAGACTTTGGGTTCCGGGGTGGACGGGCGCGTCCCCGCGCACGCCGCTTGGATATCGACCCACGGGCGGAGGGACCCGCCCGTCCACCTAAAATCTGGAAGCAACCAGCCATTGGTCTCAGCGCGTGATCTGCGTGACGTAGTCGACGAGCGGCTTCACCTGCGGGGTGACTTTGACGAAGTCGCCGTAGAGAAGCTCGGGCAGGACGTAGGGCGTATGGTAGTAGTCCCAGTTGAGGGAGTCGTTTCGGTCGATCCAGCCGGTCTTCACGGTGGCGCCGGCGTAGTAGCCTTGGTTGCGGCCGTAGACGAGGACGGGGGTGGTGAGGATCTCCTTGGTGACCTTTTCGGCCTCGTAGGTGCGGGGGCCGGCGATGGCGCGGGCGTCGACGCCGATGTTCACGCGGCCGTCGAAGAGGCGGCGGACGGTGTCCTTGTCGGTGAGCACGTAGATCGTCTCGGTGCGCTGGCCGCCGAGCTGGAGGCCGAGGCTGGCTTCGCCGGCCTTGATGAAGACGGGGATGCTCCAGGTGCCGTCGTCGCGGCGGGCGAGCACGACGCCGTAGCCGTATTGGAGGCCGACGACGAGGCCGCCCTTGACCTGGTTCACGATGACGAGGGCCTTCGATTGGCGAAGAACCTCGGCGGGGATGGCGAGCTGGTTGTCGTCCTGGAACTCGCGGAGGATGGCTTCGCAGGTTTCGATGCGGGCGGTGTATTTGTCGACCTTGCCCGAATCCTCGGCGCGGAGGAGGGGCGCGGCGAGCAGCGCGAGGCAGGCGGGGAGCAGGCGAAGGACGGAGGCGATTTTCATGGTGGCGACGGTGTGTGGAAAACGAAACGCGGGGCGGGCGGGGAATCAATCGAGCTCGCGCTCGGCGAGGTCGTCCTCGTCCCAGCCGAAGTAGTGGCCGAGCTCGTGGAGATAGGTGACGCCGACCTCGTCGAGGAAGCCCTGGCGGTCCTGCTCCACGAAGTCCCAGATGTTGTCGAGGTAGAGGCTGATTTGCGGCGGCATGGGCTGGTCCTGGGCGATTTCCTCGCCGTGGGCGGAGCCGTCGAAAAGACCCAGAATGTCGGCCGGGAAGCCTTCCTCGATGATGTGGGCGGGAGGGCGCGCCTCATAGTGCACGGGGATCTTTTTCGCGAACTCGCGCACCGGGGGCGGGAGCTTGCGAATGGTCGCCTCGATCTCGCGAGCGGCGGCGGCGGTGCGTTGGGCCAGAGTCATGGGGCGGCAAGCTGGGCGGCCCCCGGGAAAAAGGCGAGCCGCGGGCGGTCCGAAAGCGGTGGAAACGCGTGCGCTGTAACCGCGAGGCGACCGCGGCGTCTCCCGAAACGTGCAACCGATGGCTTTATCGGTGGCAGCAACTCTCAACTCCCAAACCCGATCCGGCCCCCGGATACCTCTTAAACAAAGCAAGCACACCCGCCCATGAAGACCCGCATGAAGACCGTTATCTGGAGCCTCGCCCTCGCCGGCGGTCTCCTTTCCGCGATGCCCGCCCAAGCCCAGGACCAAGCTCCGGCCGAGAAGCCCCGCCAAGAGCGCCGCCAAGGCGGCCCCGGTGGTATGAATATCGAACGCCTGAAGGAGCAGCTCAGCCTCACCGACGAACAGGTCGAGAAGCTCAAGCCGATCCTGGCCGCGCAGCGCGAAGAAACCGCCGCCAAGCGCAAGGAGCTCGGCCAGGACGCCGACCGCGCCAAGGTCATGGAGGCGATGAAGGAGATTCGCGACAAATACATCGCCCAGATCGAGGCGGTCCTTACCGCCGAGCAGAAGGAAAAGTTCGCCAAGCTCCGCGAGCGCGGCGCCAACCGCCGTCAGGGCGGCCCCGGCGGCCCGGGAGCGGGCGACGGCACCCCCCCGCCCGCTCCTCCGGCCGGCGAGAGCTAAGCCAATAGCCAACGCTGTTTTCGCTAACGATTAGACCCTTGCGAATCCGCCTGCGGGCGGTTCGCAGATCAACATAACCCCCGGTGTCGAAAGGCGCCGGGGTTTTTGCTTTTGGGCTTCGGGTGGACGGGCCGGTTCCTCGGCCCGCGGTTCGCGGCTCGCGCAACGAGCGCAGGGACGCGCTCGTCCACCTTAAGGGCGAAGCAATCAGATGCGGGGGCTACTTTTTCTCCGCCTCCCGTGCGGCGAGTTCCTCCAAACGCTTGGCGGTCAGCACACGGAAGCTGCCGGAGTTACTTTTCGCCAGCGGGCCGAGCCTCTCGGCGGGACCCTCGGTGTCGGCGTCTGGACCGGCGAAATAGAAGAGGTTCAGCCTCGCGCCGGCGCCGCCGGAGCCGAGGTAGGCGTTTTGGAGGCGTCCGACGAAGCCGTTCACGTCCTGGATTTCGGCGCGTCGCCAGCCGCCCGCGCCGCGCCAGACGAGCTCGGGGATGAGCTTGCCGTTTTTGTCGGTCCAGCCGGCGGTATCGAGTTTGATCGAGAAACCCTGTTTGCGGAGCGCTTCCTGGAAGTCTTTGTCGAAGATCCGGTCGACGTCCTTCACGACGAATGGGTGCTTGCCGGCGGCGATGACCT
>CBIHRE010000720.1:0-2530 GCA_966212385.1 uncultured Akkermansia sp.
AAGCCCCGCCGGACGCGACCGGAAACGACCCGCCCGCGTCGCCACGGAATGAGACGGCTCGAAACGATGTATCTCCAGCTGGAATACGACGAAAGCTGACCGCGGTCGACGGCCGAACCGTGGACGCGGAGCTGTTGGCCAAGAGCGGCGACGCGGTAAAAATCCGGCGCGCGGCCGACGCCAAGGAGTTCACCATACCCCTCGAGCGAATTTCGGAGGCGGACCGCGCCTTTGTGCGTGAGAGCGAGTTGCCGCCTTTGGCGGCGCGATAAGCCGGTTTCGTTAAACGGCAGGAACGATCACCACGGGCCGATGCTGTCGTAACGAAACGTCATGGTCGCGGGATCATACGCCTTTATGCGGCTCACGTGACCGTCGGCGAAGAGGATGGCCTGCGTGCCGTCGGAAAACAGCGTGCCGTGGTCGGGGTCGATGCAGTTTTGCGTGTAATCGTCCTTGTCGTAGTCGGGCTCGCCGAAGGGGTAGTTTGTCTCGCCGGCGAGGATGAACTGGCTGGGGAATCTGATTTGCTCGCGCCGCACCGCCGCTTGTCCTCCGCTGGCGATGAAAGCGGCGCGGACGCCGAGGAAATAGGCGCTGCCCTCGCGTTCGAAGCGCGGGGTGAGGAAGAAAGATTGGTCGGCGGAGTAGGGCCGGAGCTGCTGCGTCCACGCCATCTTGGCGGGGTCGGTCTCCGTCAGGTTCCAGTCGAGCTTGTTTGTCGCCTTGGGGTAAAGTTCCCGGTGCTCGTCGGCGAAGAGCGTGAGCGCGAGGTGGATTTGCCGGAGGTTGGAAACGCTGGCGGAGGCGCGGGCTTTGTTGCGCACCATCGAGACGACCGGAATGAGGATTCCCGCCAGCACGCCGATGATCGCGATGACGGTAAGCAGCTCGATCAACGTGAACGCGGGAGAAAGGGGGCGCCGGCGTGATGGCATGACGCTTCGAGGATTGTCGTTCGTGGCGAGAGGTCAACCAAGCGGCACGTGCGATGGGTTCTCGTCGGCGAGAAATGGCATCGAGTGGCGCCCGCCTTCGTCCCGCCGGGGGCGAATTTGAACGCGCGTTTCTTCACTGGCCCTTTCGAGGCGCCGGAGCCCGTGCGACCTGCGAGGATTTCGCCGCTGTATTCGGGTCTTCGGGTTGCGGAACGGGACGGCGGTAGTGTCCGGTGAGTTTGAAGGAAAACAGACCCTCTTCCTCGTGCGCGCCCGCTCCGATGTTGTGGATGACGAGCGGAGTTCCGTCGGCCCGAAGGCGGTCGGAAACGATCATGATATGTGGACGGTTGACGGCGACGAGACAGGTAACGATGTCGCCCGCCTCAAAATCCGCGGCCTTCTCTCCGATGGGGCGACTCCAGCCGCGCCGCTTGAAATAGGTCTGCAGATTGGGCACGCGCCGGTGGTCGATGTTCCGGTCGGGACCCTTTAGCCCCCAGATCTGAGGGTAGGCGCGGAAATCGGATTTCATGTCCTCGTGAACCAGTTTTTGGAGATCGAGGCCGTGGGCGAAGCGGAAGGCGCGGATAACGACATCGGTGCAGACGCCGGTCTCCAAGGGCAGGTCTCCGCCAGGATAGGCGATTTTGCGATAGGCGGGGTCGTAGCCGACGGTGCGTCCGACCTGCTCGCGAGCGGCGCCGACAAGGGCCGTATCGCGTCCTGAAACGAAGGAGACAAAGGAGGCGTAAAGGCCGAGGAGAATGCCAAGGGCGAGGGTGCGGCGGCGGGGAACCATGGAGCGAGCGCGACGTGCGGCGCGACATTGGACCCGACGGCGGGCAGCGTCGAGTTCCGCGGTGATCGGGCAGCGTCTTCAGATTCGATCCCGGCGCGCCATCAGGGCGGGAAGCTCAGCCGTGTCGGTCGGATTTTTTTCCGAGGGCGGCGCCTAGCGTGTCCGCGGCGTGGGCGCCACGCCGCCCCATCGGTTTTTCCGGGCCGTCGGTCGTGTCGCGGACGGTCTGGCGTTCCATCTCGGCGTCGAATTCCGCGCCGAGCAGGACGGTGTAGGACGTGAGGAACAGCCACATGAGAAAAGCCACGATCGCGCCCAAGGAGCCATAGGTGCCCTCGTAGTCGCCGAAGCGCGAAAGGTAGAGCGAGAAGGCGGCGGAGCCGAGCATCCAGAGGACCGTAGCGCCCACGGCGCCCCGGCTGACCCAGCGCCAGCGCGGCTTGTCCCTGCTCGCGGCGTAGCGGTAGGCGACGGAGAGCGCGAAGGAGAAGAGAGCGGCGAGCAGGGGCCACCGCAGGATGTTGACCAGGAGCTTCGCGGTCTCATCGCCGCCAAAAATGCGAAGCGCCGCGGGCAGCACGGCCACCAGGCCGATGACCACGATGGCTCCGACGAGGCCGGCAAGCGTGAGAAGGAAGGCGGTGAGGTAGAGTTTCACGACGCCGCGCCGTTCCTCTTCGTCGTAGGCGATGTTGAGCCCGGTGATGAGCGCGGTCATCACCTTCATCGCGCCGAAGAGCGCTATGCCGATTCCGAGGACGGCGCCCCAGCCGGCGCTTTCGTTATCGGA
>CBIHRE010000721.1:0-2521 GCA_966212385.1 uncultured Akkermansia sp.
CGCGACGGCATGGCGAAGGCATAGTCCGGACCACGAACGGCGCGCGTCATCGCGGGCGCCGGCGGCGAAAGCCGAAGTGGTGCGCATAATCCCTTGGTTGCGGGTTCGAATCCCGCAGGGCCCACCAAAGATCGCCGGCGGCCGGGGCGGCGCGCGAGGCCGCCGCTTCGCGGAGCATCCCGGCTTATTTTCCAACCCCGCCCCGCCATGCACTTCCCGAGCTCCCTCGTCGCACGTCCAAGAACTTGGCTTTTCCCCGCGCTCGCCCTCGTTCTCGCGCTGGCGCTCGGCGTCGCCTTCGGGTCGCAGGCCTTCGCCCAGGAAACGCGCCGGCAATATCTCTCCGGCACCGGCGTCGACGACGCGGTCGCCTGGGATTTTTTCTGCACCGAGGGCCTGCGTTCCGGCTCATGGACCACGATCCCCGTGCCTTCGTGCTGGGACGCGCTCGGCTTCGGTGCGCTCGCCTACGGGCATACGCCGACGGCGAAAGCGCCGCGCGAGGTCGGCAAATACCGCACGCGCTTTCGCACGCCCGCCGACTGGGCGGGTTCCACGGTGTTTCTCGTCTTCGAGGGCTCCATGACCGACACCGAGGCCTGGGTGAACGGACGCAGCGCCGGGCCGCTGCACCAAGGCGCCTTCTACCGCTTTCGCTACGACGTCACCGCGCTGCTCAAGCCCGCCGGCGAGGAAAACCTTCTCGAGGTCACGGTCGCCAAGGAATCGGCCGACGAGTCGATCAACCGCGCCGAGCGCCGTGGCGACTACTGGAACTTCGGCGGCATTTTCCGGCCCGTCTATCTCGAGGCTTTCCCGGCCAGCCGGATTGACCGCGTCGCCGTCAACGCACGCGCGGACGGCGCGTTCGCGGTCGACGTCTTCACCGCCGGCGCGCCCGGAGCCGATTCTTTGCGCGCGCGGATTCTCGATCTCGCGGGCAAGCCCGTGGGCGACGTGTTCTCGGCTCCGCTCGCGAGCGAGAAGACCCGGCTCGAGACGAAGATCGCCGCGCCGCGCACCTGGAGCGCCGAGACGCCCGAGCTTTATCAGGTCGAGCTCACGCTGCTCGCCGGCGAGCGCGTCGTGCATCGCGTGCGCCAGCGTTTCGGGTTTCGAACCTTCGAGGTGCGTCCCGGCGAAGGACTCTTCGTGAACGGCCAGCGCGTCCTGCTCAAGGGCACGAACCGCCACACCTTTCATCCCGAGCACGGGCGCGCGAGCAGCGAGCGTCTCAGCAGGGCCGACATCGAGTTGATGAAGGAGATGAACAACAACGCCGTGCGGATGAGCCATTATCCGCCGGACCCGCATTTCCTCGAACTTTGCGACGAGATGGGGCTCTACGTCATCGACGAGCTTTCCGGTTGGCAAAAGAGCTACGACGAGATTCCCGGTCGGCGCCTGGTGGAGCAGATGGTGAAGCGTGACGTGAACCATCCCTCGATTCTTTTTTGGTCCAACGGAAACGAGGGCGGCTGGAACACCGCGCTCGACGACGACTTCGCCCCTTGGGATCCGCAGCGGCGGCCGGTTATCCATCCTTGGGCACCTTTCCGCGGCATCGACACGAAGCATTATCCGCGTTTCGACCTGCATCTCGAGAAGGCGAAGGGCCCCGACGTCTACATGCCCACCGAGTTCATGCACGCGCTCTTCGACGGCGGAGGCGGGGCCTCGCTCAAGGACTACTGGGACGTGATCCGCGGTTCGAAGGTCGGCGGGGGCGGCTTCATCTGGGCCTTCGTCGACGAGTCGCTCAAGCGCATCGATCAAGGCGGCAAACTCGACGGCGACGGCAATCACGCGCCCGACGGCATCCTCGGGCCCTATCGCGAAAAGGAGGCCAGCTTTTACGCGGTCAAGGAGCTCTGGTCCCCGATCGTCGCGAGCCGAGCGGCCGACGGTTCGATCACGATCGAGAATCGTTACGACTTCACCAACGCCGCCCACTGCGTGTTCACCTGGCAGTTGCGCAAGTTTGCCAAACCTGGCGACGCCGCCGCGGCCGCAGGAGCAAACCATCGTGTCGTGGCCGAAGGACGCGTGCCCGCGCCCGCCATCGCGCCGCATGCGAGCGGTCTGTTGCCGCTGGTCCTGCCCGCCGACGCGCCGGCGGCCGACGCGCTCGCCCTGCGAGTGGACGATCCGCAAGGCCGCGAGCTGTGGACCTGGGTCTGGCCGCTCGATGCGAAGCCCGTCGCGCAGGATTCCGCCGCCGCTTCCGGCGGCGTGGTCGCCGTGGGGAACGTGACCTCGTCCGGCGACGCGGAGACGATCACGCTGCGTGCGGGCGCGTTTTCCGCGACCTTTTCCAAGGCCGACGCGCGGCTGCTCGGCGCTCGCCGCGGCACGACGGAATTTCCGCTGCGCCAAGGACCGCGGCCGGCCTTTGGCGAGGCTTCGCTGGTCTCGCTCACGCAGGCGGCGGACGGGCGCGATCGCATGATCTCCGCGACCTTTTCGGGCGCGCTGAAATCGGTCGAGTGGCGCCTGCGTCCCGACGGCACGCTGCTGCTCG
>CBIHRE010000722.1:0-2515 GCA_966212385.1 uncultured Akkermansia sp.
GGTCGAACTTCTGGATGCGCACCGTCAGGCCGCGCATTTCCAAGAGCGCGCCAAGGGCCGCGGCCGTGAGACCTTTGCCCAGGGAGGAGACGACGCCACCAGTCACGAAAATATACTTCATCGGGAAACGGTCGATGAAGGCCCGCCCCTCTAGCCTGACAAGAAAATCTCCCGAAGTTTGGCACCGCCGTGCGCCCGGGCGAAGGCCGACGACCGCGCCTACTGCTCCAGCCACCACGCGAAACCCGCCATGAAGACCGCCAACACCCCGGCCAAGCCCGCGTAGAGCCCCCATTTCAAGGGCTTGGCGATCAAGGCCAGCAAGCCGCCGGCCACCACCGCCACGCAGAGCAAAACCAGCCAGCGCGGATAAACCCGCAGCGGCTCCAGCCAGGTGCTTGCGAAAATAAACGCTTCGCGCATCGGTCAACGGCGACCATGGCGTGACGTTTTAACGCGCCAATCAATTCCTTTACTTTCCGTCTTCCCCCGCGCGCCCGAGATGCCCACGCTCCGCGCCTTTCGCTCTCGGTTCTCTTCCCAAACTTCCCTCCCAAACATGTCCAATACCAATAAACCCCAAGTTCTCTGCTGGCTCCTTTGCGACGGTGTTCACATCGATCCCGCGACCGGTAAGCACACCATTCTCGGCGTTTTCTCCGCCATCCGCGGCCGCCAGTTCCCGCTCACCCACCCCTTCATGATCTGGTTCTTGACGCTGACCGACGTCGCCGCCGGCAAGCACAAGATCAAGATCTCCCTCGGCCTCACCGCCGAGTCCATGAGCCCCCTCCTCGACCGCGAGTTCGAGTCCCAAGGCCCCCTCCAGCGCATCAACCTCATCAACGACGTGCGCAACCTCTCCTTCCCCGCCCCCGGCGATTACCAGATCCAGATCGAGGTCGACGACGAGGTCCTGCTCGTCACCAACCTCACGGTGGCCAACTAAGCCGCGCCCGACGTGGCACGGGCGTCTCGCCCGTGTTTCCGACGCAGACTTTTGCGCCGCGCCCACCCCGGGCGCGGCGTTTTTCGTTTTTCCTTCGACCTCACCCCTCCACGCCCTCGACTCCCTTCGTTTAGGCTCCGGCTCCTCGCTCCCTGCTCCACGCTCCTCGCTCCACATGTCCACCTTCGACCTCCTCGGCATCGGCTCTCCCATCATGGACCTCACAGCCCACGTGCCCGAAGCCTTCCTCGCCCAAGTCCGGGGCGACAAGGGCGGCATGGTCCTCATCGACGCCCCCGAGATGGAGAGCATCGTCGCCAAGCTCCCCGCCCCGCCCTCGCTCGAAAACGGCGGGAGCGCCGCCAACGTCACCCGAGCCGCAACGCAACTCGGCCTGCGCACCGCCTTCCTCGGCAAACTCGGCTCCGACGCCACCGCCGCCAGCTACCGCGCCCAAGCCGCCGCCGTCGGCATCGACCTTTCCCGCTACAAGAGCGCCCCCGGCCTGCCCAACGCCCGCTGCCTCGCCCTCATCACGCCCGACGCCGCGCGCACCATGCGCACCGACCTCGGCGCCGCGATCACGCTCTCGCCCGACGAGATCACCCCGGCCGACTTCGCCGGTGTCCGCCACGCCCACATCGAGGGCTACCTCGTTTTCAATCCCGCCCTCGCCGACGCCGCCCTCGCCCGGGCCCGGGCCTCTTCCGCCACCGTCTCGCTCGACTTCGCCTCCTTCGAGGTCATCCGCCACACCCGCGACTGGCTCCTGAAACAGATCCGCGCCGGCGGCATCCGCATCGTCTTCGCCAACGAGGACGAGATCCGCGCCCTGTATCCGGATTCCAGCGACGACTACGGCTCCCTCGCCCTCCGCCTCGCGTCCGAGTCGCCCGGCCTCGTCGCCTTGGTCAAAGTAGGCAAAGACGGCGCTTGGCTCGCGCACAACGGCCAGCTCCACCGCGTGGCCCCCGTGCCCGCCGACCGCGTCGTCGACACCAACGGCGCGGGCGACAGCTTCGCCGGCGGCTTCCTTTACGGTTTCCTGAACGGCTGGCCCCTCCCCGCCTGCGCCGCCCTCGCCTCCGCCGTCGGCAGCGAATGCGTGCGCCACAGCGGCCCCGCCATCCCCGCCGCCCGCTGGCCCGCCCTGCGCGAACTCGCCGCCAAACTCGCCGCCTCGCGCTGACGCGCCAGTTGCCCAAACGCCGCTTCCCGCCTACCATCCGCCTTTCCGTCACATGTCCGAAGATCTCGCCCAGCTCGTCACCGGCATCGCCCGTCGCGCCCGCGCCGCCTCGCTCGTCCTCGCCACCGCGCCCACCGCGCAAAAAGACGCCGCCCTGCGCGCCCTCGCCAGACTTCTCCCCGCCGCCGAGGCCGAGCTCCTCGCCGCCAACGCCAAGGACCTCGCCGCCGCCGAGACGAACGGTCTCGCCAAGCACCAGATCGAGCGTCTCTCCCTTTCGCCCGCCAAGCTCGCC
Organism: uncultured Akkermansia sp.; assembly: GCA_966212385.1. Taxonomy (GTDB): domain Bacteria; phylum Verrucomicrobiota; class Verrucomicrobiia; order Opitutales; family Opitutaceae; genus IMCC26134_A. The sequence goes on from CBIHRE010000722.1 coordinate 2,434, forward strand.
CACCTCGCCGAATCCGTCGCGCAGGTCGCCGAGTTGTCCGACCCCGTCGGCCAAGTCCTCGAATCCTGGACACGCCCCAACG
>CBIHRE010000723.1:0-2514 GCA_966212385.1 uncultured Akkermansia sp.
TCCATGCCGAAGTAGGTCGTGTCCTGGGAGATCAGGTTGATCTCCTTCACGCCCTCGGCGACGAGCTTGCGGGCCTCGGCGACGACGCTCTCGACGGAGCGCGAACGGTGGCGGCCGCGGATCTGCGGGATGATGCAGAACGCGCAGGGGTGGTTGTAGCCCTCGGCGATCTTGATGTAGGCGAAGTGCTTCGGGGTGAGGCGGAAGCGCGGCGTGTCGTAGTCCGGGATGTAGGTGCTACGGCCCTCGATGAAATTCTGAGGGGCGGCGCCTTTTGGACGCTTGAAGCCGGTCAACTCCTCGATGATCGGGGCGACCTTGGTGATCTGGTCGAGGCCGATGAAGGCGTCCACCTCGGGCAGCTCCTTGGGCAGATCCTTCGAGAAACGCTGCGACATGCAGCCGGCGACGATGAGCTTTTGCCCGGCGCGGCGCTTTTTCATGCCGCGAGCCTCGTGGGCCTCGAGGATGTGGTTGATCGATTCCTCCTTGGACGAGTCGATGAACGAGCAGGTGTTCACGATGACGACGTCGGCCTTGTCCTGATCGGGGACGACTTCCATGCCGGCCTGGTGGAGGTGGCCGACCATGATTTCGCTATCGACGAGGTTTTTCGCGCAGCCGAGGGAGACGAGGGAGACTTTGACCGTGCTCATGACGGAGGATGGAAAATGGCGGGAAACAGAAACGAGAGACGAGGCGGGGCTGCGGAAACGCGAAAACCGCGGCTTTAGGGGCCGCGGTTTTCAACAAACTGGCGGAAGGCGCGCTTACTTCTTGGCTTTGGCGGTCTTCTTGGCGGGAGCCTTCTTGGCGGCTTCCTTCTTGCGCTTCAGGTAGGCGAGACGGCGCTTCTTCTTGATGTGCTTGTTGTATTGTTGGCCCATGGGAGGTGTGTGGTAAAACGAGGACATTCGCGGTTCGCCGGGGCGGGAGTCAAGCGCGGCATTCTGCGCAATCGCGCTGGCGGGCTTACGGGGTGGGCGGGCGCGTCCCCGCGCCCGCTGCCTGAACGGTCTTCGTCAAACCACGGGCGAAGGGACCCGCCCGGCCACCTAAATGAACTCGGAGTTGGGCATACTTTTGTCGGTGGGCTTGTGCCGCGGCGAGGAGTGGTTCCTTTAACCGGCTCCGCACGAGCTCACGACCCATGGGAATGTTCAAATTGAAGGCCGACTACGCGCCGACCGGCGACCAACCGCAGGCCATCGCCGCGCTTAGCGCTTCGCTGCTCGCGGGCAACAAGCACCAGACGCTCCTCGGCGTCACGGGCTCGGGCAAGACCTTCACCATGGCCAACCTGATCGTGGCGCGCGACCGGCCCACGCTCATCATCTCGCACAACAAGACCCTGGCGGCGCAGCTCTACTCGGAGTTCAAAAACTTCTTTCCGGAGAACGCGGTCGAATACTTCGTCTCGCACTTCGACTACTACCAGCCCGAGGCCTACGTGCCGTCGTCCGACACCTTCATCGAGAAGGATTCGTCGATCAACGAGGAGATCGAGCGCCTGCGCATCGCCGCTTCGAGCGCGCTGGTGTCGCGCAAGGATGTGATCGTGGTCGCCTCGGTGTCGTGCATCTACGGCCTCGGTTCTCCCGAGGATTTCAAGGAGATGCGCATCCCGCTCGAACGCGGGGCGATCATGGCGCGCCAGACCCTGCTCCAGCGGCTGGTGGACAACATCTACTCGCGCAACGACTACGATTTTAAGCGCGGCACCTTCCGTGTGCGCGGCGACGTGGTGGACATCATGCCGGCCTATCTGGAGCACGGGCTGCGGGTGGAGTTCTGGGGCGACGAGATCGAGGCTCTGAGCGAGTTCGACCCCACCACGGGCGAAGTCATCCGCAAGCTCGACAAGTTCGATCTGTATCCTGCGAACCAATACGTGACGAGCAAGGGCAAGCTCGACAACGCCATCGCCCGGATCAAGGCGGAGCTCGATCAGCGCGTGGCGGAGTTCGAGGAAAAGGGCCTGCTGCTGGAGGCGCAGCGCATCCGCATGCGCACCAACTATGACCTCGAGATGCTCCAAGAGATGGGCTTCTGCAACGGCATCGAGAACTACTCGCGCCACCTCGCCGGCCGCGCGGCGGGGGAGCGGCCGCTCTGCCTGGTGGACTTCTTCCCGAAGGAGTTCCTGCTCCTGATCGACGAGAGCCACGCCACGGTGCCGCAGATCGGCGGCATGTATAACGGCGACAAGGCACGCAAGACGGTGCTGGTGAACTTCGGGTTTCGTCTGCCGTCGGCCTTGGACAACCGGCCGCAGAATTTCGACGAGTTCATGTCGATCACCGACCAGATCGTCTACGTCTCGGCCACGCCGGCGAAGTTCGAGCTGGAGCGCTCGGCGGTCGTCGCGGAGCAGGTGATCCGTCCGACGGGGCTGGTCGACCCCGAGATCACGCTGCGGCCGACGAAGGGCCAGGTGGAAAACCTGATCGCCGAGTGCAAGCAGGCGGTGGAGCGCGGCGCGCTGGCAGTGGTCGTCGAGCGGCAGCTGGACGG
>CBIHRE010000724.1:0-2514 GCA_966212385.1 uncultured Akkermansia sp.
GGGCGACGGCGCCGCGCTCCATGCCGGCGACGAGCACGCGGCCGGCGGCGGCGGGGTCGTCGCCGGGCTTGGCGATGCGCTGACCCGTGGCGACCTGGCGCTGCAACTCGGCCTGGCGTCCGGCGAGGCGCTGGAGCTGGGTCAGAACCGTGTCGGCGTTGGAGCTGGTGGAGATGCGCATGGGAGCGAGGGGGCGGAGGATCAGCGGACGAGACCGTTGACGACGGTGTTGAGGAGCTCGTCGACGACGGTGATGACGCGGGAGGAGGCTTGGAATGCGCGCTGGTATTTCATGAGGTCGGTCATCTCCTCGTCGAGGGAGACGCCGCTCACGGACTGGCGCTGCTCGCGGACGAGGGCCTCGATGCTCTTCTGGTCCTTGAGGCGGCCCTCGGCGCTGGAGACGGAGCGGCCGAAGTCGCTGACTACGCCGCCGTAGAACTGGGAGAAGGTGCCATCGACGCGGTCGCCCGAGGCGGTGGAGAACTTTTTCGTGGCGAGCGCGGCGACGGCGAGGGCGAGGGTGTTGTCCCCGGCGGAGCCGCCGTCGGAGGTCTTGAGGGTGGAGGCGGAGAGGCCGGAAGCGAGGCGGAGACCGGCGGCGGGCGCGGCGGGATCGTAAGTGAAAAAGTCGCCGGTGGCGCCGGTGGGGTTGTAGACGGAGTTGACCGAGACGGCCAGCTGGGAGGCGAAGGCGTCGATGCGATCACGGAGCGTCTGGATGGACCCGTCACGCGCGGCGAAACGACCTTGGATCGATCCGCCAGAGAGGGCGATCGGGCTGGAGCCCGCGAGGAGCTGCGCGCCGTCGGAGGAGACGGGGACGACGACGCTGGCGTGGTCGACGAGGACAAGGGGATTGCCCGAGGCGTCGCGGACGAAGACGTCGATCTGGCCGGGGGCGCTCGCGTTGGCGCGGGTCTCGGCGCCGATGAGGCCGGCAAGTTTTTCCACGGCGGCCTGGCGCTGGTCGCGCAGGTCGACGGCGGAGCCCGGGGCGTTGATCTCGTAGCGGCCGATCTGGGCGTTGAGGTCGGCCACCGTCGACAGGAGGCGGTTGGCGTCGTCGACCTCGACGTCGATCTGGGCGCCGATGTCCTGCTGGAGCTGGTCGAGGCGCTCGTCGGTGACGCGGAAACGTTCGGCGAGGATGTCGGCGCGCTGGAGCAGATTTTGCCGCTCGCCGAGGTCGGTGGGGCGGGCGGCGACGGCTTGGAACGCGTTGAAAAACTCGGTGAGGACGGCGGTGAGCCCCTGGCCCGAGGCGGCGACCTCGTCGGCGGATTCGGTGCGGTCGATGGATTCGCCGAGGAGAGCCTCCCCCCGTTCGTAGGCGTCGCTCTCGGCCTGGAGGCTGGCGCCGCGGCCGAGCTCGCGGGCGAGCTGGCGGTCGAGCAGGTCGTCGCGGATCTGCTGGACGGACTTGGCCTCGATGCCGAGGGATTGCGCGCCCTGGGCGGTGACGACCATGCCGCGATCACCGAAGAGCACGCGCTGGCGGGCGTAGTCGGGGTTGTTGACGTTGGCGAGGTTGCGGCCGGCGATCTCGACGCCGCGCGACTGCGCCTGCAGGGAGCGGACGGCTTGGTTGAGACTGGAGACGAGGCCGGACATGGGAGCGGGGTGCTTGGGGCGCGGAGCGAGGAGCCTGAGGAGAAATCAGCCGGTGGCGTGGAGCGTGGAGAGCGGGGCGGCGGAGGAGCGGGCCCGGCCGCCGGGGGCGTAGGTGCGGGGCTGGACGGCGTCGGGGCGGAGCGAGGCGAGAAGCTCGCGGCGCAGCTCGACGGCGCGCACGAGGATGGCGTGGTTCTGGCGGGCGCGGCGGCGAACGACCTGGAGGAGGCGGTTGATCTCGTCGACGAGGGCGTCGAGGAGGTTGCGCTCGTCGTCGGGGAAAAGATCGAGGAGGCGGCGCACGGAGTCGGTGACGGGGCGGCCGTGGGCGCGGGCGATCGAGACGGCGTGGAGTTCGCGGGCCTCGCGGGTGCGGGCGGTCTCGAGGGCGAGTCGCTCGATGGCGAGGGAGTATTCGGCGACGGCCTGGGCGTCGCGCTTCATGAGCGCGGCCTGCTGGCGGTCGAACAAGCCGAGCAGCCCGCCGTAAGCGGCGAGTTCGGCGCGGAGAAGTTCCGCGAGGGGAGCGGAGGAGAGGCGGTTCACGAGGGATCGGGGGTGTCCGCGAGCGAGGACGCGGAGACGGTGGGCGAGAGCTGGCGGGAGATGACGGAGGCGAGGCCGAGGCCGCCGCCCTGCGAGATGGAGCCGGCGAGGGTGTCGGTGAGGAGGTAGCCGTAGACTCCCCCGCCCTGCCCGCCTCCGGCGCCGCCGGTTTTGACGGCGCCGAGGGAGCCGCCGCTCATCATGGGCTCGATGGCGGGCGAGAGGAGCTGGCGGACGATAATGGCCTCGAACTGCTTGGCGGCTTTTTGCACGTCGGCCGCGGAGGGTTTTCCCGAGGCGGAGCCGGCCCGCGCGGCGCGCGCGAGGTCCATGGGCACCGAGGAGGCGGCGGCG
>CBIHRE010000725.1:0-2500 GCA_966212385.1 uncultured Akkermansia sp.
GGACGCGGGTCGCGGCCGGGCTTTTCGAGCTCGGCCAAGATGTCCTTCAGCGTGGGCAGGCCGACGGTGTCGGTGACGTAGTTCTCGAGTTTGATCTTCGAGCGGAGCTTTCCATCGGCGAGGAGGTCGGCGACGGTGCAGCCGAGGTCGGCGGCCATTTTCTCGACGAGGGGGTAACGCTCGGGGTGGACGGCGGAGCGGTCGAGCGGATGCTTGGCGTCGCGGATGCGGAGGAAGCCGGCGGCCTGCTCGTAGGCTTTGGGGCCGAGTCCAGAGACTTCGAGCAGCTCGGCGCGCGAGGCGAAGGGGCCCTTCTCGTTGCGGCGCGCGACGATGGCGGCGGCGGTGCGGGCGTTGAGGCCGGAGACGTAGGAGAGGAGTTGCTTGGAGGCGGTGTTGAGCTCCACGCCGACGCCGTTGACGCAGCTCATGACGGTGTCGTCGAGGGAGCGCTTGAGGCCGTTTTGGTCGACGTCGTGCTGATATTGGCCGACGCCGATGCTCTTGGGGTCGAGTTTCACGAGTTCGGCGAGCGGATCCATGAGGCGGCGGCCGATGGAGACGGCGCCGCGCACGGTGATGTCGTGGTCGGGGAACTCTTCGCGGGCCACCTCGGAGGCGGAATAGATGGAGGCGCCGGATTCGTTGACCATCACGATGGCGATGGAGGAGGGCAGGCCGCAGGCGCGGACGAAGGCCTCGGTTTCGCGGCCGGCGGTGCCGTTGCCGATGGCGATGGCCTCGATTTCGAAGCGGGCGGCGAAGCCGAGGATTTTGTCCTTCGCCTCGGCGGCGCGCATTTCGGGGTAGATGACGTCGTTGTGGAGGAGCTTGCCCTGGCGATCGAGGAGCACGGTTTTGCAGCCGGTGCGGAAGCCGGGGTCGATCGCCATGACGTTCTTGCGGCCGAGCGGGGAGGCTAGGAGGAGCTCGCGGACGTTGTCGGCGAAGACCTTGATGGCGGCGGCGTCGGCGGTCTTTTTCGATTCGAGGCGCATCTCGGTCTCCATCGCGGGGGCGAGGAGGCGCTTGAAGGCGTCGGCGACGACGAGGCGGAGCTGGGCGGCGCAGGCGGGCGAGGAGGGCGCGGTGGTGGAGGGCTTGATGACGAGGCGCTCGAGCTCGGCGAGGGCGAGGGTTTCGTCAGGGAGCGTGATGCGCATCATCACGAAAAGCTCCTTCTCGGCGCGGCGCATCGCGAGGAGGCGGTGGCTGGGGCACTTGGCGAGGGGCTCGGTCCAGTCGAAGTAGTCCTTGAACTTGGCGGCCTCGGGGGACGTGTCCTTTCCGTGGAGGACCTTGGACGAGACGATGGCGGAGTTGCGGTAGAGGACTCGGAGTTTTTCGCGCGAGGCGGCGTCGTCGGCGATGCGCTCGGCGAGGATGTCGCGCGCGCCGGCGAAGGCCTCGTTGGCGTCGGCGATCTTCTGCTTCGGCGTGGGCGGGACCTTGCCGTCGTCGGGCTGGTATTCGCGGCCCGAATACGCGGCCGCGGCGGCGTTGAGCGCGTCGGCCGTGGTGGCGGCGTCCTGGGCCCAGATGAGCTCGGCGAGGGGCTCGAGGCCCTTCTCCTTGGCGATGGTGGCGCGGGTGCGCTTCTTGGGGCGGAAGGGGAGGTAAAGGTCCTCGAGGCGCGCCATGGTGTCGGCGGACTCGATCTGGCCGCGGAGGGAGTCGGTGAGCAGGCCGCGTTCTTTGAGCGAGCCGAGGATGCTGGCGCGGCGTTCGTCGAGGGCGGCGAGTTGCTCGAGGCGGTCGCGGATGGTGGTGATCTGGACCTCGTCGAGCTCGCCGGTGACCTCTTTGCGGTAGCGGGCGATGAAGGGGACGGTGGCGCCTTCCTTGAGGAGCTGGGCGGTGGCGGCGATCTGCGCGACTTTGACGGCGCCGCCGAGTTCCTGGGCGATGCGGAGAACGTGCTCGGGGTTGAGCTGGATCTTGGCGGGGGCCGGCGCGGCGGCTTCGGTGGCGGGCGTGGCGGCGGAGGTCGCGGAAGAGGGGAGATCGGACATGGAAAGGGAGCGGATTTTTGACGCTGGGGACGCGGAGAACGCGAAGGTCGGAAGGAAGAGGGGAAGGCGGGGCGGGCGGAAGCGAAAGATGCGGCGGGCGTGGAAAAATTTATTTGAAAAAACGAAGCCCCGCCGGGCGGGCCGGCGGGGATTGGGAAAAAGGCGAACGGGTTTTCCCTGTTCGCGCCGCGGAGGGAGGGGCGGGAAGGCTTACTTGCCGCTCATCGCGGCGCTGATCTTGGCGCGAAGTTCGGAGACGGCTTTTTCCTGCTCGGGGGTGAGAAGCTCCTGCTGGATGCTGTTGAGGGCGCCGAGTGCCTGGGTGTATTTCTTTTCCTCGAAGAAGGCCTTGGCCTGGCGGTAGATCGCGCCTTGGTCGCCGGTGGCGGTGGAGGCGACCTCGACTTTCATCTTGGCGCGCTCGGCGGCGCCGATGGCGGCGGCGGGGATGCCGGCGACGGAGGGCGGCTGCTTGGGGGCGGCGGGGG
>CBIHRE010000726.1:0-2497 GCA_966212385.1 uncultured Akkermansia sp.
CATGGCGAACGAAGATCGGCGGCGGCGCGCACGTGCAGCGCGCCTCGCATGCCGAGGAGGCAGTGTGCGGGGAAGGAGCAGACGAAGGGGTAGTCGCCGGGCGCGGAGGGGGCGACGATGGCGAACTCCAGGCTCTGGCCGGGATGGACCAGCGGAGAACGCGCGAGGACTTCAGGTTCGAACGAGGCGGGGACGTAGCCCTCGATGGAGGACGCTTCCGCGCCGGCGCGCGCGAAGGCGTCCACGTCCGCGCCGGGGCGAAGGAGGACGAGATTGTGCGCGAGTTCGGGGCCCTCGCGAGGGAGGGTGTTGACGAGGCGAAGGCGCAAGGCCTGGCCGGGGGAACACTCGATGCGCGAAGGTTGGAAAACGAACTGGTCGTTCAGCCGAAATTCGAAATCGCCCGGAGAGGGGGCGACGGTGCGGCTGGGCGCGGGCCGCCGGCAGGCGGCAAGCCCGAGGGCGAGCGCCGCGAAGGCGAGCGAGCCGAACGCCGCGATATGACGGTGGCCGCGCATGGGGCTTGCCGCTCAGTCGGTCACGGTGACCACGAGCTTCATCTTGGGATGGATGGCGCAGCGAACCTCGTAGGTGCCGGCGCTCGTGAAAACGAGTTTGGAGCTGCCGCCGGGCTGTTGAGGGCCGCTGTTGTATTTGAAGTCGCCGCTCTGGCAGTAGGCGTTGTGGACGGTGGTGTCGTCGTTGACGATCGAAAGGGTCTGGCCGACGCGCACGGAGGCTTCGGCGGGGGAAAAGCTTTTTTCCTTTTGGGAAACCGTCAGATCGGCGGCGGCGCCGGCGTCGACGACGCGGAAGAATTTGACCGCGCGCGAAGGAAGGTCGTCCACCCGGGATATTTGGTAGGGCCAGGCCGAGGCGGAGGCCGCCCGAAGCGCCTGATGCGCCTGCGAGCCGCCGAGCACGCAGACGAAGGCTAGGAGCGAAAAAAACGAAATGGGGCGCATAAGCCCCTTTTATCGGTCGGTCGGGCTGGGGCTTTAGGTCGTGTCTTGTAAATAGATCAGCCCGTCGCGAGCGCCCTACGGGGAGAGCGGGAAACCGCGCGGGGCCTGCGTTGCGAAAGGCGGCATGGGCCTCCGGCCCACGTCCGCTTTTCGCGTCTTGGCCGAGCACGGTTTCCCGCCTCCGCCGGACCGAGTTATTTCCCAGACTCGACCTAAAAAAAGCCCCGGGGAAATCGGTCGATAAGGGCCGGAAAACGGATCGACGTCGGCGGTGGCCTCAGGACTTCGGTTTCGACGCGTCCTCGTGGTCGCTGAATTTGCTGGTGATCGTTTGCTCGAAGGAGCTGACCCAGAAACGTTTTCCACGGACGGTCATGGTGGACTCAAGGGGAAGCGATGGGAGGGCGCCAGAGGGCGGGGCGTAGGTCAGCGTGGTGCGGGCTTCGGTGATGGTGAGGCTGCCCGCCGGCTTGAAAGGGCGGAAGTTGAACAACTCCGCGCGCACGATGGCGCCGGTGGATTTATCGAGAGTCACGCGTGCGCGCATGTGGGCGGCGGCGGTGTCGGTCTCGGAGGCGGGCTTGAGCGCGAATTCGTAGGTCGAGGAATGTTCGTCCTGCGAGACCAGCGCGGCGCGGGTTCGGTCGAACTGGTCGGCCAGGTTTGACGCGGAATCGTAGCTCGGGCGCGTTTCGCGATAGCGCTGTTGCTCGGCCTCGGTGGGGGCGGCGCCTTTCTCGGAGATGAGCGTCCAGCGGGCGGAACCGCGCTGGCGAGGATCGTAGCGCTCCACGCGCTCTTTGCCTCCGCCGGAGGTCGTTTGGGTGAAGGCCCAGCCTTTCGGCCCTTCGGCGCGGAAATGGTCGAGGGCCTTGGTCAACTCGGGCGGGAGCGAAGGCAGGATCGCGCCGAAGTTTTCCGCCGCGGGATCGGCTTTGGGCGCGCAGGCGGGAAGCGCGACGAGAAGCGCGAGAGCGGAGACGACGAGGACGAGGCGGCGACGGAGCATGGGCGAAAAGGTAGCGGGATGCGCGCGGCTCAGGCGAGCGCGGCGACGCGGGGGGCGGACGCGCCTTTGCGCGGGGGCGGGAGAACGTCGCCGACGGCGCGGCCGAGGAGCGCGCGGCCGATGGGGGAGGACGGCGTGACGACGGTGATCTCGCGCGAGGGGTCCGAGGGCGAGGGGACGGTCAGGCCGCCGTTGGTCGGGCCGAGGAGCAGGAGGTCTTGGCGTTTGCCGTGGTCGAGGGTGACGAGGCTGCCGAGTTGGGCGCGGTCATGGCCGGGGGCGGGAAACTGAAGGGCGCGCCAGGCGGCGAGGGCGGCGACGAGCTCGGTGGCGATGCGCGCCTGGCCTTCGGCGAGGTAGGCGGCCTCTTGCGCGTGGGTGTCGTATTTGTTCTCGGCGCGGCTCTCCTCGCTGATCGACTCGTCGCGGGCGTCGAGCGCGGCGTGGGTCTGGCGGGCGAGCTCGGCCTCGAGCGAGGCGAGCACGGCGGCGCGGAGGGCTTCCTTGGACATAAGCGGGAGAT
>CBIHRE010000727.1:0-2495 GCA_966212385.1 uncultured Akkermansia sp.
GGCGCCGGCGGCGACTGCATCGACCTCGATCAGGACTGCACCAACGTCATCCTCGACCACATCTCGATGCAGTTCTCCACCGACGAGAACTTCTCCAGCTTCAAGCGCCCGCCCGAGAACCTCACGCTCCAGTATTCGATCAACGCCTGGGGCCTCGAAACCCACTCCTGCGGCGGCCTCTGGGACCAGAATCACGCCACCTCCCACCACAACCTCTGGGCGAGCAACCACACCCGCAACCCCAAGGCCCGCCCCGCCGGCCTCCTCGAGTGGATCAACAACGTCAGCTACGACTGGGACATCGGCTTCATCATGGGCGACTCCCACACGCCGATGGACTGGAAGGCCAACGTCGTCGGAAACTACTTCCTCTCGCCCCCCGGCAACCTGCGCAAACACGCCCTCGAAAAGGCCTGGCTCGACAGCTCCTCGCCGCGCCGGCCCAACTTCACCGTCCACCTCGCCGACAACCTCATCGACAACGACGGCGACCACACGCTCAACGGCGTCGACCGCGGTTACGACATCGTCGGAGGCCAGCCCTTCGATCCCGCGGAAAAAGTCCCCGCCCACGCCGACGAGCCCAAGGTCAACCGCTACGGCAAAAGCGACAAGCCCTTCCCCGGCTCGCCCGCCGGCGTGAAAACCGACGCCCCGCGCCTTGCCTACAAAAAGGTGGTTTCCTCCGCCGGCGCCCTCCGCCTCGACGCCGCCTACGGCGGCGGCATTCGCGACGAAGTCGACACCATTCTCTTCTCCAAGCTCGCGGCGCAAATGCCCGCCCACGTCAGAAACGAAAAGGACACCGGCGCCTCCGCCGACGGCTTCGGCAAACTCGACTCCGCCCCCGCCCCGCTCGACACCGACCGCGACGGCATGCCCGACGCCTACGAGACCGCCCTTGGCTGGGACGCCGGCAAACAGGACAACAACACCGCGCTCGCCGCCTCCGACTGTATCCTTTCCGTCACTACATTCTTTCCCGCCAACACCCCCGCCGGCTACACCCGCTTCGAGGAATACCTCCACTTCCTCGCCAGCCCCCACGCCACCGTCGCCCGCGACGCCTCCGGCAAAGCCGCCCCGCTCGAGATCGATCTGAGCCGCTACACCGTCGGTTTCAACCCGCTCGCGGCCAAGTTCACTGTCTCCGGCGTCGTCGGCGGTTCCGTCGCCCAATCCGGCGAAGGCGGCCGCATCACCACCTTCACCCCGGCGTCCGACCACGTCGGACGCGCGCGCCTAGACTTTACCGTCACCGATTCCGAAGGCGACTCCTGGTCCCAATCGTTCCTCGTTTCGATCCCGGCCCCGGCCTCACGCCCTTGACCGATGGTCAAACTGTAAGAATCAACGACGGTTTCCGGCTCCCGCGGCTTGGGTAGTTTTCACCCGGTCCCGTAAGACCGCCGATGCCCCACAACCCCACTCCCCGTTCGTCGCAGCGTTGCGTGTCCAACGCGTCTTCTCCGCGTTTGATCCCGACCGCCGCTCTCGTAGCGCTACGCTCCGCGATGCCCGCTTTCCGGCATCTTCTAACAGTCTGACATAATGAGCGGCGACCGTGTCGTCGCCGCCACTTCGTCGACTGCCCGCTTAGATTCCGTCGCAACCAACTCTTATGAAGAGACCTGGATGCATTCCCAGTCTCCCTCTGTCGCTGCTTGGCGCCGTGCACCGGCCTCCGAAGCGCGCAACAATGTGAATGCGGGGAAATACAGCCCGCTCGCGAAGTCCGCGCATATTATCCCAATCCTCCCGTCCCGTTCCGTCCCCCCCTGCCCCGCCTTCCCCGTTCGCTTTCCGCCGCTGCGCGTCTTCGTCGCGCCCTCCTCGCTCTCGGTCTCGTTACCGCGCCTCTTGCGCTGCACGCCCAGATCCCCGCCTTTCCCGGCGCCGAAGGCTACGGCGCCTACGCCACCGGCGGTCGCGGCGGCGACGTCTATCACGTCACCAACCTCAACTCCTCCGGCACCGGCTCCTTCTTCGACGCCATCGCTACCGTCCCCGTCTCCGGTCGCACCATCGTCTTCGACGTCTCCGGCTACATCCGCCTCCCCAGCGGCTCCAGCGGCACGCGCCTCACCAAGGCCAAGGTCACCATCGCCGGCCAGACCGCCCCCGGCGACGGCATCGGTTTTTATAACAACTTCTTCCGCGTCTCCGCCGCCGACCTGATCATCCGCCACGTCCGTTTCCGCCACGGCAAATACGGCTCCGGCGGCGACTGCATCGACCTCGATAGCGGCTGCACCAACTCGATGCTCGATCACATCTCGATGCAGTTCTCCACCGACGAGAACATGTCGAGCTACAGCACCCCGCCCGAGAACCTCACCCTCCAATACTCGCTCAACGCCTGGGGCCTCGAAACCCATTCCTGCGGCGGCCTCTGGGACCAAAATCACGCCACCGCCCACCACACCCTGTGGGCCCACAATCACACCCGCAACCCCAAGGCTCGCCCCAGCGGCCTCCTCGAGTGGATCAACCAC
>CBIHRE010000728.1:0-2487 GCA_966212385.1 uncultured Akkermansia sp.
GGTGGCTTTGCCTTCCATGAAGGTCGGGTCGCTCATGATCGCTTTTTGGAGAGGGATGGTGGTCTTGATGCCGCGGATCAGATACTCGCTGAGGGCGCGGTAGCTGCGTTCGAGCGCGATCTTACGGGTCGAGCCGTAGCAGATTAGCTTGCCGATCATGGAGTCGTAGTAGGGCGGGATCTGGTAGCCCGAGTAGGCGTGGCTGTCGACGCGCACGCCGTGGCCGCCGGGGGCGTAGTAGAGGCCGATGGTGCCGGGGCTGGGCGCGAAGTTGCGCGCGGGGTCCTCGGCGTTGATGCGGCACTCGATGGCGTGCTTGGTGAAGGTGATGTCGCCTTGGTCGAAAGCCAGCTTCTCGCCATTGGCCACGAGGATCTGCTGCTTGATCAGGTCGATGCCTGTAACTTCCTCGGTCACGGGATGTTCCACTTGGATGCGGGTGTTCATCTCGATGAAGTAGTAGTTGCCCTTGGCATCGACGAGGAACTCGATCGTGCCGGCGTTTTCGTAGCCTGCGGCCTCGGCGGCGCGGACGGCGGCCTTGCCCATTTCCTTGCGTAGGCTCGGGGTGAGGAAAGGAGACGGAGACTCCTCGATGAGCTTTTGGTGACGGCGCTGCACGGAGCAGTCGCGTTCACCAAGGTGGAGGGTCTTGCCGTGGCTGTCGGCGAGGATCTGGAACTCGATGTGGCGGGGCTTCTCGATGTATTTTTCGAGATAGACCGAGCCGTTGCCGAAGGCCTTTTCGGCCTCGTTTTTGGCGACGTTGTATTCCTTGGCGAGGGAGACGTCGTTGTGCGCGATGCGCATGCCGCGACCGCCGCCGCCGGCTACGGCTTTGATGATGACGGGATAGCCGATCTTGCGGGCGATCTTGATCGCTTCGGCCTCGGTGGTGACGGGGCCGTCGGAGCCGGGGACGGTGGGGACCTTGGCCTTCTTGACGGTATCCTTGGCGACGGCCTTGTCGCCCATCATCTCGATGGACTTGGACTTGGGGCCGATGAACTTGATGTTACAGGCCTCGCACTGGGCGGCGAACTTGGCGTTTTCGGAAAGGAAGCCGTAGCCGGGGTGGATGGCGTCGACGTCGGCGATCTCGGCGGCGGCGATGATGCGGTCGGCGCGGAGATAGGAATCGGCGCCCTTGGGACCACCGATGCAAATGGCCTCATCGGCGAGCTGGACGTGGAGCGACTGGGCGTCGGCCTCGGAGTAGACGGCGAGGGTTTTGATGCCGAGCTCGCGACAGGCGCGGACGATGCGGAGGGCGATTTCGCCGCGGTTGGCGATGAGGACCTTTTGAATCACGGGATTTAGAAAAGAGTTAACCGCGAATAGACACGAATGGACGCAAATTTGAAAAACCGGGAGGCGCGGGGGCCGGGGTTTATTCGCGTCGGTTCGCGTTAATTCGCGGTTCTGGGGCGGCGGGGACTTAACCTTGTTTAACCTTGAAGAGCTTCTGGCCGTATTCGACGGGCTGGCCGTTCTCGACGAGGATCTCGACCACGGTGCCTTTCACCTCGGACTGGATCTCGTTCATGATCTTCATGGCCTCGATGATGCAGACCACACTGGTCTCGGTGATCTTGGTGCCGACTTCGGCGAAGGGCTTCGATTCGGGCGAGGCGGCCTTGTAGAAGGTGCCGACCATCGGGCTCTTCACATAGACCACGCCGGTTTCATCGGCGCCGGAGGCGGCGGCGGGAGCCGGAGCGGCGGGCGCGGAGGGGGCTGCGGAAGCGGCGGCGGGGGCAGGAGCGGGAGCGACGGCGGGAATGGCGGCAACAGGCGCGGCCACCACGACGGGAGCGGCGCCGGCGCTGGAAGCGCGGGCGATCTTGATCTTGAAGCCTTCTTCCTCGACCGCGAATTCGGTCAGGTCGGAACGCTGCATCAGATCGATGAGTTGCTTGATTTGTTTGAGGTCCAAGGGAGGGCCTGGGTTGTGGTGAATAGGCGGCGAACGGGGGTTTAGACCGTGCCGAGTTGAGCTGCGTTCAATGATTGGGTCGCTCCGGAAGGCAAACCCCAATTTTTGCCCCGAATTCACCGAAAATCGGGGAAAAACCGGCAAAAATGCCCCGAAATTTAGTCAAAACGCGTGTTTTTTGACTTAACCACTTTTCTTCCGAACGGGTCTAGCCGATGCGCTCCATCATGGGCGAGAGGCGGCAAAAACGCTGAAAAGCGCCGGTTTTCGCGGAGAACGGCCCTGTTTTTGGAGAGGTTTTGGCGCAAACCCGGCCAAAGTGACAAACGGGCCGTGCGGGCGTGCGGGGTTCGACTTGCCGGGCAAAGGCAAAGGATGCGCCTCGCTGCGGCGCTAGAAGCAGGACGTTCTTTTAGCCGAATGGCTCCGCCATAACGGCGCGGGGATTCGGCTAAAGCTTCACCGCTTGGCCGGTCGCCTCGGACTCGAAGCAGGCGTCGAGGATGCGTTGGATCTCGTGACCTCTCGCGAAGTCGGGCTGCCCGGCTTCG
>CBIHRE010000729.1:0-2477 GCA_966212385.1 uncultured Akkermansia sp.
GCCGCTTTCTTCACGACCTCCATCGACGCTGGCGCGACTCCGGCCTCGCCCGCTTCCATCTTTTCCCCGCCGAGGCGCGCGATCTGCCCGCGCTTCGAGCCGCCGGCCTCGCCGCCTCGATCTGCCCCTACGAGATCGCCCGCGCGTCCCTCCCTTTCTGCGACGTCTGGCTCGGCGACTTCAACTACCTCTTCGCACCCGCCAACCGCGGCGTCTTCGTCGATCAGCCCACCTGGGACCCCGCGCGGACCCTGCTCGTGATCGACGAGGCGCACCACCTCCCCGCGCGCGTCGCCGACGCCTACTCCCACGAACTCACGGCCGACGAGTTGCATCAGCTCCTCGCCGAACTCCCCGACGACACGGCCCGCCCGCTGCGCCGCGAGCTCGAATCGCTCTGGCGCCTCGTCTCCGCCCTGCCCGCCGCCGACACGCTCGACCTAGACGCCGAGGACGATCTCTCGGCGACCCTCCGCACCACGGCCGCCCAGCTCGGTAAAACACCGCCCGAACACGAGGCGCTTTCCGCCGGTGCCGCCGATCTGCTCTGGCGCCTCCCCGCCCTGCTCGCGTGGCTGGAAGACCGCGCGCTCGAAAAACTCCTCTGGTCGCCGCGCCCCGCCCAGATCCGCTTCACCTGTCTCGACGCCGCGCCTGTCATTGGAGAACAACTACGTTCCTTCGCCGGAGTCGTCCTCGCCACCGCCACCCCGCCTCCGCCCGAGGTGTTCTCCGCCGCGCTCGGCTTAGAGGCGGACACCGCCGGCCCCGCCCTGAGCCTCCTCACCCCGGAAGCTCCCTGGCGCCACGGCGCCTACGACGTCGCGCTCGATCTGCGCGTCGACACCACCTACCGCCGGCGCGCCGAGCACCACGGCACCACCGCCGCCACGCTCGCCGCCCTGCGCGAAGCCTCGCCCACCGCGCCCGTCGCCGCCTTTTTCCCCAGCTACGCCTACGCCGAAGCGGTCGCCGCTCGCCTCGAGACGGACCACCCCGCGCTCCGCCGACCTCGCCGCGCAACACGACTGGATCGAGGAGCAACTCGCTCTCGCCGACGTGCTCGTGTTCGTGCTTGGCGGCAGCTTCGCCGAGGGGATCGACCATCTCGGTGGCCGCGTCACGCACGCGCTCGTCGCCGGTCCCGCCTTGCCCGAGGTCAACGCCCTCCAGCGCGCCCGCCTGGCCGCCCACGCCCGCCACGTCGGCGACACCGAGGCCTTCCGTCGCACCTACCTCGTGCCCGGCCTGCAAAAGGTGAACCAGGCCCTCGGCCGGCTCGTGCGCGCGCCCGGGCAACACGCCCGCGTCATGCTTCATTGCCGCCGCTTCGGCGAAGCCGCCTATGCCTCGCTGCTCGCGCCGGAATACCAGCTGGGACGCCACGTCCTCGACGACGCCGATCTCGCCGCGTGGCTCGCCTCCGGCTGAAATCTCGATCAGCTTTCCGGCATGGCGAACCCCGCTCCTTCGCATCCGCCGTCGCCCACCTTCACCTCGCTTCCGTTCCCCGCCGCCGCGCATCCGGAGCGCCTTCGCCTCGCCGAGGTCGCCGCGCGCGGCGAGAACTGGCAACGCTGGGGCCCCTACCTCGCCGAGCGCCAGTGGGGCACCGTGCGCGAGGACTACTCGCCCGACGGCGAAGCGTGGCGCTCCTTTCCCCATGACCACGCCCGCAGTCGCGCCTACCGCTGGGGCGAGGACGGCCTTCTCGGCATCGCCGATCGCGAATGCCGACTCTGCTTCGCCTTGGCGCTCTGGAACGAGCGCGACCCCATTCTCAAGGAACGCCTCTTCGGCCTCGCCAACCACGAGGGCAACCACGGCGAAGACGCGAAGGAGCACTGGTTCTACCTCGAGTCCACGCCGACGCATTCCTACCTCAAAGCCCTCTACAAATACCCGCACGCGACCTACCCCTACCGTAGTCTGATCGAGGAAAACGCCCGTCGCTCGCGCGCCCAGCCCGAGTTCGAGCTCACCGACACCGGCGTCTTCGACGGAGATCGTTACTTCGACGTCTTCGCCGAATACGCCAAGGCCTCGCCCGACGACATCCTCATCCGCATCACCGTCGCCAATCGCGGCCCGGAGGCCGCCACGCTCCACCTCCTGCCCACGCTCTGGTTTCGCAACACCTGGAGCTGGGGCTGCACCCACGAAGGCTGCGAGGTGAAGCCCCGCCTCCGCGCGCTCGACAACCGCACCGTCGCCTGCGAGCACGCCACGCTCGGCCGTTTCACGCTCCGCCAGGAGGACGCCGCCCAGCTGCTCTTCACGGAAATCGACACCAACAATGCCCGCCTCTTCGGCTCGCCCAACGCCTCGCCCTGGACAAAGGATGCCTTCCACGCCGCGGTGATCGAAGGCCGCGCCGATGCGGTCAATCCGCGCCGCACCGGCACCAAATGCGCCGCGCATCACACGCTCCGCCTCGCGCCCGGCGACACCCGCGTCGTGCGCCTGCGACTCCACGC
>CBIHRE010000730.1:0-2457 GCA_966212385.1 uncultured Akkermansia sp.
CCAAACCCGTCGCGAAAAAAACCGCGCCCAAACCGATGTCCAAATCCAAGCCCACGCCCGAAAAGAAACCCGCCGCCAAGCACGCTCCCGCCCCCGCGCCCGCGAAAGGCAAGCCCGCCGCGCCCGCCGCCGCCAAAGCCGCCCCGGCGCCCGCTCCTGCCAAAGCCCCCGCCAAGGCCTCGGCCTCCGAAGCTCGCCCCGCCGCGCCCGCCGGCAAGGCGCTCAAGGGCAAGGACGCCGTCCGCGCCAAGATTCTCGCCCAGCGGGCCAAGCCCGCCAAACCCGCCGCCTTCACGCTGGATGAGGTCCTCGCGATCGCGAAGACCACCTCCGAAAAGGCCCCCGCGGCCGAGCCTTCCGCCCAGACGCCGGTGATCGCAACCAAGTCCGGCAAGGTCGCCCCGCTCCCCGCCGACGCCCTCAAGCCCGCCGCCCCCTCCAAGGTCAAGGCCGCCTCCCTCGCCGACATCCTCGGCTTCAATCCTCGCGCCAAGGCCTCCCACGCGGAGAACGAAGAGGATGCCGTCCCGGAGAAATTCAAACGCTACTACAAGCTCCTCATCGAACTGCGCAACCACGTCACCGGCCAGGTCGACCAGCATAGCGAGGAGACGCTCAAGCGCTCCGCCAAGGAGGACTCCGGCGACCTCTCCAGCTACGGCACCGACGGCGGCACCGACTCCTTCGACCGCGATTTCGCCCTCAGCCTCGTCGCCAACGAGCAGGAGGCCCTCGCAGAGATCGAGGCCGCCATCCAGCGCATCAAAGCCGGCACCTACGGCGTCTGCGAAGTCACCGAGAAGCCCATCCCGAAGGAGCGCCTCCTTGCCGTTCCCTTCACCCGCTACACCGCCGAGGCGATGAAGGAGGTCGAAAAGACCCGCTTCCGCGTCCGCGGCCAGACCGGCATCTTCGGCGAGGGCGAGGAAGGCGGCGCAAAGATCGAGGACGGCGGCGACGAATAACTCTCCCCGCCGACGATTCTTCGAACGCAAGGCGGTGCGGACTTAAACGGTCCCCCGCCTCCCTTTTTCGGAGCCGCGCATCTTTCCCCGCACCGACGATCGGAATTTTGCGCGCCCTCGCCCTCCCGCCTTCCGTTTAGCTCCGTCCTCAGTTCCCGTGGATATCCGCTTGTCCGAAACCCAATCTTCGCCCCGCCCACTCGGCGGCGACGTATCCGCGCAAGCCACGGCTTCGTCCACCCCGTCCAGAGCGGAGCGCGTGCTTGCCTACCGCACGCTCTGGATTCTGGCCATGCTCGTCTTCGCCCTCGACCAATCGAGCAAGACTTGGATCGCGGCCAAGCTCGATTACCCCACTTACGGTCCGCTCGACGGCGCGATCACCGTGATCGACGGATTTTTTTATCTCATCCACGTCGGCAACACCGGCGCCGCGTGGAGCATGCTTTCCGGCCAGAGCGCCATCCTTGCCCTCCTCGCCGGCATCACGCTGCTTGGCATCTATTTTTGGCGCCGCCACCTCGGCCTGCGCGATCGCCGGGTTCAAATCGCCTTCGGGCTGCTCTGCGGCGGCATCATCGGCAATTTCGTCGACCGTATCATGCACGGACATGTGATCGATTTTCTCGATTTCCACTTCGGCGACTACGTCTACCCGACCTTCAACGTCGCCGACATCGGCATCTGCGTCGGCGTCTTGCTCTACCTGCTGCACTCGTTCCGCGAGCCCGCGTCCAACTCGTAGCTCGCGTAACAGGCCGGCACCTGCCTGATCGAACGGAAACGCCCGGGGCTGGCCGTCTCCAATCCATGAATACGATTCATCTGCGCGATTTATTCCAGCGGGCGGCTAAATTTTGCCAACGAGTCCCGCTAACGGCGGGCGAATAAGTCCTGTTCCGGCGCACGACGCCATTCGACCGGACTCCACGGGCTCATCCGTGCTCTCCGTGCAAACCATGGCCTCAATGCGTCTTATCCGGCATCAGCCCGCGTCCACCGTCTGCGCGACCGCCTCGCACAGACCTGCGAACGTTTCCTCCGCCAGCGAAAGCTTTCGCCCGCGCAAATGCGCGACTCCCCACACGCGTTTTAGTTTCCCGCCCGGCATCGGCAGGGACACGAGCGAACCCTCCGCCAATTCGCGGCGCGCCACCCAGGGAGCGAGCACGCCCGCTCCCACACCCACTTTGGCCAGCTCCTTGATCGCCTCCATCGAACCCAGCTCCATCGTGTCGCCTAGCTCCAAGCCCGCGCCGCGCAGGTGATCCGTAAGCAGCGCATCGGTGTAACTGCCTTTGTTGTAAATGATGAGCGTCTCCTTCGCGAGCCCTTCACCGGGCACGCGCCCCGCCCGCGCCCACGCGTGCATCGGCGAGACCAACACGCGTAACTCGTCGGAAAACAGCCGACGGAACTCCAAGCCCTCCTCCTTCGCCGGCTCCAGCATCAGCGCGAGATCGACCTGGTTCGAACGCAGCAACTCCACCAT
>CBIHRE010000731.1:0-2446 GCA_966212385.1 uncultured Akkermansia sp.
ATGTGCGCGAAGTTCATGCCATACCAGCCGCCGATGAGAAGCGAGGGGGTGGTGATGGCGGTGAGGCCGGTGAGGATCTTGATGCCTTCGTTGGTCTGGTTGGTGGCGCGTTTCAGGTAGAGGCGGAAGCCGAGGATGAGCTGGTCGCCCCAGACGGCGGCCTGGGTTTCGATGCGCGCGAAGTCTTCCGCCAGGTCGCGGAGGTAGGGAACGATCGAGGGTCGGATGAAGCCGGTCTTTCCGCCGGCGAGCTCGGCGGCGACGGCGCGCTGGGGGCGCACGATCTGGCGCAGGGTGGCGAGGTCCTTGCGGAGGGCGACGACCTTGGGAAAAAGTTCGTTGGGCGTGGCCTGGCCGAGGACGTCCTCCTCGATTTTTTCGAGGTCGAGACGCAGTTCCTCGAGGGCGGGTTTGTAGGCTTCGACGAGTTGGTCGAGGAGGGTGTGGGCGAAGCGGTCGGCGCCGCGCACGGGGACGGCGCCGGGGCCGCCGCGGGAGTAGCGCTCGAGCACTTGTTGCACGAGGCGGAGGGGCTGGCGGTGAAAGGTGACGAGAAAACCCTTGCCGAGGATGAGGTCGAGGTCGGTGGTGGTGAACTTGTCGGTCTTCGAGTAGTCCACGGCGTGCATGACGAGGTGGAGGTAGTCGTCGAAGGCGTCGATTTTCGGGAAGGGCGAGTCGGTGGTGCAGTCCTCGATGACGACGGGGTGGACGGCGAAGAGTTTTTCCAAGACGGCGCTTGTCTCCTCGGGGGTGGGCGCGCTGAGGTCGATCCAGAGCATGACGCCGGGCTCGGCGCGGAGGGCGGCGAGGTTCTCCGGCGGAGGGTTGAGCGCCGAGAAACGGTGGTCGCGGTAGACGAGGGTGGTCAGCATGACGCGGGGGGCGCTTCAGAAGAGTCCGCGTTGTTTGCACCAACGGTAGGTAAGGTAGGTGAGGAACAGCGTGGCGGCGGCGACGAGCGGGTAGGCCCAGGGCGGGGCGAGCTCGGGCATGTGGGCGAAGTTCATGCCATACCAGGTGCTGACGAGCGTGGCGGGGAGGGTGATGGCGGTGAGCGCGGTGAGGGCCTTGATGCCGCGGTTGGCCTCGAAGTCGGAGCGGCTGAGGTGGAGGTCGAAGGAGATGAGAAGCTGGTCGGCCTGCGCGGCGGCGGTTTCCTCGATGCGGACGAGGTTGTCGCGCAGGTCGCGAAAGTAGGGGAGCATCACGGGGCGGATGATCTTGGATTCGCCGTGGGCGATGCGGACGACGACCTCGCGTTGGGGGCGGATGGTCGCGCGGAGGGTGTTCAACTCGCCGCGGACGGCGAGGAGGCGCGGGGTGAGGTCCCGGGCTTCGCCGGAAAGGACGTCCTCCTCGATTTTTTCGAGATCGGCGCGGAATTCGTCGGTGACGGGCTTGTAGTTGTCGACGAGGGCGTCGAGGACGAGATGGGCGAGGCGGTCGGGGCCTCGGGCGACGATGCCGGTGGCCTTGGCGCAGCGTTCGAGGACGGCGGCGACCGACTTGAGCGGGGTGGGGTGGAAGGTGACGAGAAACTCGCGGCCGAGGAAGAGGTTGAGCTCGGTGGTGGTGAATTTGTCGGTGCGGTTGAAGTCCACCGCGTGCATCACGATGAAGAGGTAGTCCTCGTAGTCTTCGATCTTGGGAAGCGACGAGGGGGAAACGCAGTCCTCGATGGCGAGCGGGTGGAACTGGAAAACGCCTTCGAGAATGGCCTTCGTCTCCTCGGGCGTGGGATTGGAAAGGTTCACCCAGAGGACGAGACCCTTGTCGCCGTGCACGAGGCGGAGGGCCTCGAGTTCGAGGTCGCGGCCGACGACTTTGCCGTCGCTGAGAATGAAGGATTGGATCATGCGGACACGCGGGCGCTTCGGATGAGGAAACTAGCTAGGCGCGGGGCGCGGGCGGGCGGAAGCCGAAAGACGGGGGCCCGGAAGAGCGCGGGCGGCGCCTCGTTTTACCGAGTGTGGACGTTTTCACGGCTCGCGTGGCGGCGGGGGGCGGGTTTTCTCCCGGGCCGTCCATGTTTTCGCTGACCGGTTTTCTCGACGA
The DNA here is from genome assembly GCA_966212385.1 of uncultured Akkermansia sp. Classification (GTDB taxonomy): domain Bacteria; phylum Verrucomicrobiota; class Verrucomicrobiia; order Opitutales; family Opitutaceae; genus IMCC26134_A. The sequence goes on from CBIHRE010000731.1 coordinate 2,059, forward strand.
CACGCTCGGGCTCGGGCATCCGCTGACCTATGTGGCGGTGTTTTTCGCCGCTTCCTTGCTTCTGGTGTGGCGGCTCGAGGCGATGCTGGAGCGTGGGCTGGAGGGCACGGCGTTGGGGGCCTTGGTGATGCCGCTCTGCTCGGGATTGGGGAACTTGCTTTTCGTGGCGGTGGCGCGCGAGCGCGGCGTCGCGGCCGAGGAGGTGGCGGTGAACGCGCTGGGCAACAACCTCACCAACCTGCTTTTGATCCTGCCCGGCGTGGCGCTCTTCGGCGCGCTCAGCCTGAGGGTGTCGGGGAAGGCGCGCGGCGGGCGCGCGGGTGGGAAAGCGGCGTCGAAAACGAAATACACGGGCCCGCGTAAAAAGGGTGGCGGGCAACGTGGCGCC
>CBIHRE010000732.1:0-2436 GCA_966212385.1 uncultured Akkermansia sp.
GAGAGGGTGCCGAGGGAGGGCTTGACGAGGGCGACCCAGGCGGGGAGCGGGGAGGAGCAGGTCGTGCCGGCGGGGACGGAGAGGAATTTGACTTGCCAGGTGTTTTTGGTGCGCGTGGCGGTGTCGGGGCCGCCGAGGGCGATCTCGCGGAGGGACGTGTCCTCGAGGGCGGTGCGATGGCGCGGCCAGACGTCGAGGTAGGCGAGATAGGTGCCGGCGCCGGTGGGGCGGAGGGGCGGGGTGAGGCCGGAGGCGGTGAGCTCGGCCGGGGTGGGGAGCTCGGGTTGGAGAGAGATGGCGGCGAGGCGCTCGTTGATGGCGAGGACGCCGCCGGCGTAGAAGCGGCCGGCGGTGATGAAGAGGTCGCCGGCGGGAACGGGAGGGTTGGCCGGAGGCGCGATGTTGCCGGGGCGGGCGGATTCGTCGGGTGTTAGGGCGGCGAGGTTGGGGACGAGGCGGAAGCCGTCGTCGTGGAGGGGCGCGCCGCAGTGGCCGATGACGTCGATGGTCTCGGTCTCGATGCGGTGCGAGACGAGGGCCGCCTGCTCGTTCCAATCGGAGTCGAGCTGGACGCGGCCCTGTTGCTGGTGGACGCCGCGGTAGTGCTTGGCGGGATCGAAGGTGAGGCGAGTGAGGTCGGCTTTCATGAAAGAGCGTGGAGCAAGGAGCTAGGAGAGGGGAGCCAGAGGGTGGCGGGTGGGTTTAGGTCGAGAAAATGGGGCCGGCTTCGAGGCCGAAGCGGAGGTATTCGTCGAGGCTGGCGCGGAGGTTGGCGGCGCGGAGCGGGTTTTGGAGGAAGCGCCAGGCGCCCATCTCGGAGCCGTTTTCGGCGCCGGCGGAGATCTCCTCGGGACAGGAGTCGGCGAGCTGGCAGTAGGCCGGGTCGCCGTAGGTCTCGGCGACGAAGGCGGGGCGCACGCGGGCGGCGATGGCGTCGTCGTTGTCGGTGTTGGACGCGGCCTTTGCGAGGTCGGGCTGGCAGCGGTAGCGGCGGCCGGTCTTGGAGAGCGGCGGGACATAGCAGAAGCGGACGCAGCCGTCCTGGGCGCGTTCGACGGAGACGAGGGCGGTGAAGATGGAGTCGCTGGCGTGGAGGGTGAGCGCCTTGGTCGCGCCGAGGACGGTGGAGGAGTCTATCTCGACGGGGCTGGCGGGGGCGTCTAGCGCGGCGGGCGCGGTCGGGGCGTCGACGATGGTGTCGGCGAGGCGCAGCGTGGCGGTGGCCGGGAGCGTGGCGTCGGGTGAGATGACGACGGGGCCGGTGATGGCGCGGACGAGATCGACGACGAGGCGGGCGTTGCCGCCAGGGATCGAAAGGCCGCCGGCGGAAGGGACGAGCGTGGTGTGCGCGAGGCGGAGTAGGCCAAGGTCGGCGGGTTTGGCGTCGGCGGTGGCGGCGACGGTGAGTTTTCCGTCGAGGAGGAGGCCGTCGAGGGCGAGTTCGCCGGCGCCGAGGTTGGCGGCGGAGGGCACAGATACGGTAAGGTTTTTCTCGATACAGGGGCGGAGGCCGGAGGGCGTGAACTGGCCGAGGGAGCGAGTGGGGACGCCGTTGACGTCGAAGACGGGCCAGTCGGCGGCGACGAGGAGGAGGCGGGAGCCGGCGGGGACGGTGAGCGTGAAACCGGCCTCGTAGCGGTGGCTGTCCATGACGGCGATGAGGCCGACGGCGCCGGGGGTGGCGGCGGCGTGGGCGTGCCAGTCGTTGACGGCATCGGCGAGGGTGGCGCGGATGGTCTCGCCGGAGACGGAGACCTTTTCGCGGGAGACGCCGACTTGGAAAGTGATGGCGCGGGGCGAGGCGGACTGGAGCTGGAGGAAGGCCTCGACGGAGTCGCGTCGGTCGTAAGGCCCGCCGCCGAGGTCGCCGGGGAAGCCGTAGGCGGAGGCGACGCGGAGCTCGGGAGCGGGGCTGGGGCCGGTCCAGCGGAGGAAGCCGCGGACGGGATCGAGCGAAATGATGGTGTTGGCGGGCGGGGTCCAGTCGGCGGGGTTTTGCAGCGTGGTCGGGCCGGCGGGGTTGGGGCGGGCGCTGAAGATGGCGATCTGCGCGGGCGGGATCTCGGCGAAGGCGACGGAGGGTGCGGAGCCGGCGGGGCGTTGAAAAACGCGGGCGACAGGGAGAGCGGGGTCGAACCAGTCGAGGACGGTGGAAGCGGGGGCGGCGCGAAGGGCTTGGAGCTCGTCGTGGAGCGGGCGGCGGCGGAGGCGGCCGGGGACGTTGCGCTCGGCGGCGAGATGGAGGGCGTCGGTCTCGGTGCGGGGGCGGCTGAAGAGCGGGATCTCGCGGCCGGTGGGGTCGACCGTGAAGTAGGTCGCGGAGTTGGCGACGGGGCGGGCGAGGGCGTCGGCGACGAAGTAGCTTTGGAGGCGCCAGAGGAAGAGGCCGACGGAGGGGATGTTATGGCGGCCGCGGGCCGGCTCGATGCGGCGGAC
>CBIHRE010000733.1:0-2433 GCA_966212385.1 uncultured Akkermansia sp.
GTCCTCGCCAAACAGCTGGTTGTCGGGGGCGCGCGTGAGCTCGAGTCCGAAGGAGCCGCGAGGCAGGGAGGTGAGCAGCAGGCGGGACTCTTTTTCGCCCGCGAGCCGACCGCGACTGCCGAGCACGCCGTGCCAGCGGTCGGCGTAGTCGGCCATGACCATGCTTTGGAAAGGCTCCAGCACCCGGCCGGCGAAGCTGGCGTCGATGCCGAGGGAGCCTTGCACGGGCTCGCCGGAGAAAAATAGCACGGTGCGCGGCTCCTTGGCGCCGGGCGGCAGCGCCGCGAGTTTTTCGCGTAGTTCCTCTTCGCGGTAGGCGAAGGCCCGCGACATTAGAGGATGGCCGGACGCCAACTCGCGCAGATGCTGGGTTTCCAGCAACTGCACCTTGAGAAATTCTCGTTGGGAGCGGGTGGTCATGGCGCGGCGGCGACGAGGAGTTGGCGTGCGGAGGCGTCCTCGGCGGGCGTGTTGAGGTTAATTTGAAGCATCCCTTTCCAGATTCCGAGCCGGTTGTGCGAAAAGAGGAGTATCCAATACCGCGAGAAATCCACGGTCATGCGCGGATCGAAGCCGGCGTCGAAAGGATAGTGGTCGAGGCGGTAGTTCGCCTTCGCCAGCCCGGGATCGGCGAACTCCGGCAGCGCCATCGCAACGCTCTGCTGTCGAATATCGTCATATCCCCAATAAACCGTCACTACATCCAAGTCCGCGGGCGGGCGCTTTTCCCGGGTTTCGACGTCTTCAAGGAAACTGCCATCAAGCCATTGAAAAGCTCGGTCGGCCATGCCGGCGGCGCGGAGTTGCTCGCGGAAGTCGAGAAAGCGAACGAGGATTTGGCGGCGCTCCGGCGATGTGCCCAATTTCTGGCAGAGATCGACGGTGGTGCAGGGATAGGGAGAAAGCTGTTTCCTATCCCGCGGATCGCCCAAGTGGGGCGGGAGCACCAGATTGTGATCAAAATCCGGAATGGGGTTGGCCATGCGAAAGCGCTGTGAAAGCAGGCTACGCCGAGAGTGCGAGTAAATACGCAGGCGGAGGAGCCGGCGACCGACAAGGCTCAGCGCTGGTCGGAGAAGGATTGGTGGAGGAGGGGCCTTGATCTCGTGCCCCTTTTCAGTTGGGCGTGCTTTTCAGGGGAGAGGAATCGCATGTCTTCCCCGCCTCCCTCGCATCAGGCGGGGACGCGGACGGGGAGGGTGACGAAGGGGAGGCCGGCTTGGACGAAGCGGCGCTGGAGTTCGAAGACGGAGTGGTTGTGCAGCCAGCGGGTGAGACGGGTCTCGCGGGCGAAGGAGAGCTGGCCGGCGAAGAAGACGTGGCGCGGGAACTCCTCGGCGGCGGCGCGGGCGAGGCGCATGACTTCGTCGGGCAGGTCCTGGCCGATGGCGGTGAAGGCCTTGGCGGCGATGCCGCGGGCGGCGGCCCAGGCGACGTAGCGCTCGGCGGAGGCGGCGGCGTGGGCGCGGAGGGCCTCGATTTCGTCGGCGCCCTTGAAGTTGCCGGCGTCGACCTGGCCGACGTGGAGGAAGACGAGGTTCTTGAAACCGTCGCCGAAGAGGCGGGGAACGTTGAGCACGGTGTGCAGGCCGAGGCCGTTGAAGCCGTTGACGAGGACGATGGCGGTGCGGGCGCTGGAGCTGGGTGCAGCGAGCGGGGAGCCAGGAGCCGGAAGGCCGGAAGCGGAAACGGAGACGGAGACGGAGGATGCGGGTGGAGCGGAGGGGACGGACTCGGGCGGGAGGATGGCGTCGAGCTGGCGGAGCTGGTGGCCGACGTGGGTGTAGTGGCGTTTGATGGCGAAGGCGGCGGCGACGAGGAGACCGGTGACGAGGAGCGTGGCCCAGCCGCCGTCGTGGAATTTGAGCACGACGAGCGAGGCGAGGATGAAGCTCGTGAGAGCGAGGCCGAAGCCGTTGATCGCGATCTTGCGGCGCCAGGCGGGATCGGTGCGGCGCTGGCTCCACCAGTGGCGGACCATGCCGAGCTGGGAGAGCGTGAAGGTGATGAAGACGTTGATCGAGTAAAGGACGAGGAGGAGGCCGACGTCGCCGCGGGTGAGGAGCATGACGGCGAGGGCGCAGCCGCCCATGAGGAGGATGCCGTTTTGCGCGACGAAGCGGTCGCTGAGGTGGGCGAAGCGGGCGGGGAACCAGCGGTCGAGGGCCATGTTGGCGAGGACGCGCGGGCCGTCGAGGAAGCCGGCCTGCGCGGCGATGAGGAGAAGCGCGGCCTCGGCGGCGAGGGTGGCGACGACGAAGCCGTGGCCGAGCGAGGGGGACCAGTTGGCGGTGATGGCTTCGAAGAGGACTGCGTTGAGGGTTTTGCCGGGCTGGTGCTCGACGCGGTAGAGGAGGTAGGCGAGGAGAAGGCCGCCGGCGGTCAGGGCGAGCGAGACGCCCATGTAGAGCATGGTGCGGCGGCCGGTGCGGA
>CBIHRE010000734.1:0-2433 GCA_966212385.1 uncultured Akkermansia sp.
GGGTTCTCATCCCTCGATGCGTCGGCGTGCGGTGCAGACGGTCCGTCAGCCAAAACTTCCTGCGCGCAGGCTGGCGGAAGGGGAGGGATTCGAACCCCCGGGACCTTTCGGTCCGCCAGATTTCAAGGCTGGAGCATTAGACCACTCTGCCACCCTTCCGGAACAGCGCTGCGTGGCGGATTTGGCCGGTCCGCCCGCCCTCGGTCAACCCTGTTGCAGACCAAGTTCCTCGACTCGTTTGCGCAAAGTCGCGCGCGTCATGCCCAGTCGCTCCGAGGTGCGCGCCAGATTTCCGTCCAATTCCTTGAGCGTCCGCACGATCATCTCGCGCTCCAGGCGCTCAAGGAGCGGCTCCGGCTCCTTGCTGAGCTCGATGTGCAGAAAATCCAGAGCTTGAGCGACCGTGAGCTGCGCGGGCGCCGCCGCGACCGATGGCGCCACCGGCATCGGCGCGACCGAAGCCGCCGTCGCCGCCGAACTGGCAAAAGGCGGCACCGACGGAGCCGAAGGCGCGGCCGCCGGGACGATCTCGGGCGCCGAAGCCGACGCCGCCACGGCCGCCGTCGCCGGAGCGGGGGCGGCGGTCGCGGCCCCCGCGCTAGCCAGGACCTCCGGTGGCAGATCCTTCACCAAAATCGCGTCGCCCTGCGCGATCACCGCCGCGCGATAGACGAGGTTCTCCAGCTCGCGCACATTGCCCGGCCAGTCATAGCGAGCCAGCATCGCCATCGCCTCGGGCGAGACTTTCGCCACGCGCGCTTTCTTCTGCTTCACGAGGTTCTGCAGGCAAAAATCCACGATCTGCGGGATGTCCTCCCGGCGCTCGCGCAGCGGCGGCATTTTGATCCGCACCACGTTGAGCCGGTAGTAAAGGTCCTCGCGGAAGGTCTTCGCCTTCACCATCGCCTCGAGGTCCTTGTTCGTCGCGGCGATGATGCGCACGTCGACCTTGATCGTATCCACTCCGCCCACGCGCTGGATCTCGCCCTGCTGGAGCACGCGCAGGATTTTCGTCTGCGTGGCGAGCGCCATGTCGCCGATCTCGTCGAGGAAGATCGTGCCGCGGTCGCACAACTCGAACTTGCCGATGCGCTGGTTGGTCGCGCCGGTGAAAGAGCCCTTCTCGTGGCCAAAAAGCTCGCTCTCGATCAGATTATCCGGGATCGCCGCGCAGTTCACCGCGATGAAATTTCCTTTCGCCCGGTGCGAATGCTTCCAAATCGAACGCGCCACCAGCTCTTTGCCCGTGCCGCTTTCGCCGGTGATCATCACCGTCACGTCGCTCGCCGTCACCTGGCCGATCACCTTAAAAACATCCTGCATCACCGGCGAGGCGCCCACGATGCCTTCGCGATAGTCGTCGGCATTGATGGAGGGCTTGTAGTCACCGGCCGAGCGCATGTCGGCGTGGGCCTTGAGCGCGTTGTCGGCGAGCGTGAGCACCTTCGCCGGGTCGAAGGGCTTCATGATGTAGTCGAAGGCGCCGTATTTCATCGCCTCGATCGCCGTCTGCGCCGTGCCAAAGGCGGTCATGAGAATGACCAGCTGCTTCGGGTTCGCCGCGCGGATGTGTTGCAGCGCCTCGATGCCGCTCATGCCGCCCATGCGCACGTCGAGAAAGATCAAATCGGGGGCCGGGCCCTTCTTCACCGCCGCCACGCCCGCCTCGCCGCTCGGCGCCTCGCTCACTTGGTATTTCTTGGAGGAAAGCACCCGGCCCAGCGAGTAGCGGACCTCGGCGTCATCATCGATAACCAGAATGGAAGGGGCTTTGGCGTCGGACATCGGCGCCGACCGTGCATGCAGGTCTCGCGCCGGTCAACGCCCCGAAAAACACGCAGCCTTGCTGGCGAAGCCCGCGCCCGTCGCTTTGGCTTTCAAGGTCCATGCCCGCCTCCGCCGCCGTCTTGCCGCCCTCCCCCGCCCTCGCCGTCGCCGCCGTTTCCAAATACTACGGCCCGCGGCTGGTGCTCGACGCCGTCTCCTTCGACGTCGCTCCCGGCGAACGCGTCGCGCTCACCGGTCCATCCGGCTCCGGGAAAACCACGCTCCTCAACTGTCTCGGCGGCGTGGATCGCCCCGACTCCGGAGAAATCCGCCTCCTCGGCCGACGCATCGACGACCTCGACGCCGAGGCGCTCAACCTCCTGCGCCGCGAACAGGTCGGCACCATTTTCCAGTTCTTCCACCTGCTGCCGACGCTCACCGCCGCCGAGAACATCGAACTCCCGCTGCAACTCCTCCGCGTCCCGGTCGCCGAACGCCGCGCCCGCGTCTCCGCGCTCCTCTCCCGTGTCGGCCTCGCCCACCGCGCCGACGCGCTCCCTTCGCAGCTCTCCGGCGGCGAACAACAACGCGTCGCCATCGCCCGCGCCCTCGTCCACCGCCCCGCCCTGCTCCTCGCCGACGAGCCCACCGGCAACCTCGATTCCG
>CBIHRE010000735.1:0-2427 GCA_966212385.1 uncultured Akkermansia sp.
TCCGCGCCCTTGTTCTCCGTCGGCTCCTCGGGTGTCGGGTCCGCTCTCGCCGCGCACTGGGGCGCGTCGTCGGTCGCCCTGCCCGCGGCGACTCCCGCCGAGACTCCCTTGCTGGTCCTTTCCGGTAGTTGTTCGCCTGTGACGGGAGGCCAGATCGCCTGGGCCAGGGCCCACGGCTTCGACGGGTTCCCTTTGCCCGCCGACGCCTCCGATTTTTCCGCCGCGCTGGGTCCGATCAAGGACTCGCTGCGTGCGGGGCGAAACGTCGTCGCCTACACCAGCCTGGGCAACCACCCCAAAGCCAACGTGCATGCCGACCAACTCGGCACGCTTCTGGGGCGCCTCGCCCGCGAGCTCGTGGCTGCGACCCGTCTCCGGCGGGTCGTCTTCGCCGGCGGCGACACCTCCAGCTACGCCGGGCGCGCTCTCGGCATCGAGTCCTTGGAAATCATCGCCCCGCTCGTGCCCGGCGCTCCGCTTTGCCGGATCCACGCCCCTGGCTCCGCGGGCGACGGCCTCGAAATCGTCTTCAAGGGCGGCCAGGTCGGCGCGCCCGATTTCTTCGGCGCGGCCGCCCGCGGCGCGCTTTGAACCCGCCCCTACCGTAGCTCCCCTTCGTTTTCTCCCATGCCACGCAAGACCCTCGCTCTCATCCACACCTCGGCGACCCTGGTCCCGGTTTTTCAACAGCTCTGCAAGGCGCATCTGCCGAATGTCGACACCTTCAACATCGTCGACGACAGCCTCGTGCGCGCGATCGGCGCGAAGGGTTCCCTGACCGCCGACATCGCGCGGCGCGTCGAGGCCTATATCACCTCCGCCGAGGCGGGCGGCGCGGATCATATCCTCGTTACCTGCTCGTCCATCGGGCCGGCGGTCGAGGCCTCGGCGCCCTTCTGCGCGGTGCCCGTCCTGCGCGTCGACCAACCCATGGCCGATGCCGCCGTCGCGGCCGGGAAACGCATCGGCGTCATCGCCACGCTTCCCACCACGCTCAATCCCACCAGCGACCTCGTTCGCCGTCGCGCGGCCGCGGCCGGGAAAACCATCGAGCTCACCGCCCGCCTCGTTTCCGGCGCCTTCGAGGCGCTGATGTCGGGCGACGCGGCCACGCACGACACGCTGGTCGCCGCGGCGCTGCGCGAGTTGTCGACGCAGGTCGACGTCATCCTCCTCGCCCAGGCCTCGATGGCCCGCGTGGTCGACGCCTTGCCGGAGGCCGAAAAACGCGTGCCGATCTTCGCCAGCCCGCCGCTGGCGATCAAACACCTCGCCTCCGTCCTCCTAGCCTGAGCCATGATCCGTCTGCCCCTGTCTCGTCGCGTGTGGGCCGTGGTCGCCGTGGCGGCCTTGTTCAGCTTGCCGCGTCTCGCCGCGGGCGAGAGCTGGGAGAGTCCGGCCACCGGAAAGCGTCTCTCGCTGGAAATGCTCGAGCCCGATGCGCCGGCGTCCGAAAGCGCGGGGGCGCCGGTGGTGTTTTATCTCAAAAACCTCGCCGCGCCGCGCGTCGGCACCGAGCCGGACGAGTCCATCCTTCGCGATTTGCGCGCCGCCGGGCACCTCGTGGCCGTGCTCGATTACGCCGGCGACCCGCGCGCGACGACGCCCTGGATCTACTCGGATCTCGTGCGTCTGCGGGAAGGCATTCAATCGAATCGCCTCCATGCCGGACGCCAAATCGACGCGGCGCATGTCTTCATCGTGCCGGCCGGGTGCCGTCTGCGCCGCGACGTGGTGTTCTACCGCGACGCCGCGCGCACCCTCGCGCTCGACGTGATCTATCCCTCGCGACCGGCCAAGCCCGTCGGCGCGGTGTTGGAGTTCACCTGCGACAACGCCGAGCGCATGAGCAACTTTTCGCTCAACTTCTGCACCGACGCCGCCCTGCCCGCCGCGGCCATCGACGGCCACGCCGCCGTCATGGCGGACCATCCGGTCGCCGCGCCCTACAAGGGCCTCGACGCGATGCCCGAGAGCGCGTGGAAGGCCAAGGCCGCGGTTCGGACGCTGCGCGCGCTAGGCCCCGAGCTCGGTCTCAACGACCGCATCGTCTCCCTCGGTTTTTCCCGCGGCAGCGGCATGGCCTTGCTCGTGGCGACCACGGGCGGGAGCGCGGAATTCGAGAGCCGCGGGGAAAACCCCGGCGTTTCCGACGCGGTGCAGGGCGCCGTCGTGATGTCGGGCCGCTTCACCTACCTCGATCTGCTGGCGGACGACAAAATGATCCCGCGCTACGTCAAGGCATGGGGTGAGCGCGCGGCCAATGAGGACGTCTGGCGCCGCCACGGTGCGCTCGACCACCTGCGCGGCCCGACCGTCCCGCTTTTCCTCACGATCAACGCCACCGAGTCCCCCGAGGCCCTTCACCAGATGGAGGTGTTGCGCCGCCGCCTGGGCGAACTCGGCAGCCCCTTCGCCTACCATCCG
>CBIHRE010000736.1:0-2416 GCA_966212385.1 uncultured Akkermansia sp.
GCATGCCCCGCGGCGGCTACGAGACCTTCGCGGACGGCTTTTCCGCCGTCGAAGGCTCGGCGAAAAACCGCGACGCGCGTTACCGTCCCTGCGGTCTCGCCGTCGGCCCCGACGGCTCGCTCTACGTCGCCGAGACCGACAAGGGCCGCATCTGGCGCATCCTCTACACGGGCGATACCGCCGCCTCCGCCCCGACGCCCGCGCCCGCGGCCGCGTCGAAAGCCCCCGCGGCGGCGTCGGCCGTTCCGGCCCCGGCTCCCGCGCCGGCGCAGACCCCGATCGGAGCCGACACGCCCGGCGGGAAAATCTACCAGCAGGTCTGCGCCGCCTGCCACATGTCCAACGGCGCCGGCGTGCCCGCGATGCAGCCCGCGCTCGCGGGCAGCGCCGTGGTCGCCGGCGATCCCGCGCGCCTGATCGACGTCGTTCTCCGCGGCCCCGCCGCCGTGCTTCCCGCCGACCGCGAGAAGTTCTCGGTCATGATGCCGCCCTTCGGCGCCGTGTATGGTGACGAAGACCTCGCGAGCGTCCTCACCTATCTGCGCAAGAATTTCGCGTCCGGCGCGTCCGAGGTCACCGCCGCCCAGGTCGCAGCCCGCCGCACGAAATGATCCCCTTTCTTTTCCAATGAAAAACATCCCCCTGTCCCGACTCCTGCTCGCTCTCCTTCCGGCGCTTTCCCTGCACGCCGCCGACGCCGCGCCGCCCGCGGCTGCCGCGCCTTTTCCGGTCTCGATCCAGGTGGACGCCGCGCGGCCCGTCGGCGAGCTGAAGCCTATCTGGCGTTTCTTCGGCGCGGACGAGCCGAACTACGCGACGATGCCGGACGGGAAAAAACTCATCGGCGAACTCGGCGAGCTGCGTCCGAAGCAGGTGTATTTCCGTGCGCACAACCTGCTGACAAGCGGCGACGGCACGCCGGCCCTGAAGTGGGGCAGCACCAACATCTACACCGAGGACGCGAACGGAAACCCCGTCTATAACTGGAAGATCGTGGACGAGATCTTCGACACCTACCTCGCGCGCGGCGTGCGCCCGCTCGTGCAGCTCGGCTTCATGCCCGAGGCCCTCTCGACCAACCCGCAACCCTACCAGCACAAGTGGCATCCCGGGCTGAAGTATGAGGAGATCATGACCGGCTGGGCCTACCCGCCGAAGGACTACGACAAGTGGCGGGAGCTGGCCTACCAGTGGACCAAGCACTGCGTGGAGCGCTACGGGAAGGAGGAGGTGGAGCAGTGGTATTGGGAGGTGTGGAACGAGCCCAACGGGCACTACTGGAAGGCGCCGAAGGAGGAGTTCCGGAAACTGCACGACTACGCGATCGACGGCGTGCGCAAGGCGCTGCCGACGGCGCGCGTCGGCGGTTCGCACGTGGCGGGCGCGGGCGGGCAATTCCAACGAGACTTCCTCGAGCACTGCATCCGCGGGGTGAATTTCGCCAACGGTGGGACGGGCACGCCGCTGGATTTCGTGGCGTTCCACGCCAAGGGCTCGCCGAGCTTCGTGAACGGGCGCGTGCGCATGGGCATCTCGAACCAGCTGCGCGAGATCGACAAGGGCTTCACGATCGTTGCCTCGTATCCGGAGACCAAGCACAAGCCGATCATCATCGGCGAGTCGGACCCCGACGGCTGCGCCGCCTGCCAGGGGCCGCAGCTCGGCTACCGCAACGGCACGCTCTACTCGAGCTACACGGCCGCGAGCTTCTATCGGAAGCATCTGCTCGCGGAGAAACACGGCGTGAACCTCGAGGGCGCGCTGACCTGGGCCTTCGAGTTCGAGGACCAGCCCTGGTTCGCGGGCTTCCGCGTGTTGGCGACCAACGGCGTGGATCTTCCGGTGATCAACGTGTTTCGCATGTTCTCACGGATGGGCGGCGAGCGGCTTGCGGTCACGAGCAGCGCAGAGGTGCCGCTGGACGCGATCATGAAGGACGGCGTGCGCGGCGCGCCCGACGTGGCGGCGTTCGCGGCGATGGACAAGACCGCGAAGAAGCTGACCGTGATCGTCTGGCATTATCATGACGACGACATCGTCGGACCCGACGCGGCGGTTTCGTTGAGCCTGGCCGGTCTGCCGAAGGAGGCGAAACGGCCCCGGGTGACCCGGCACCTGATCGATGGCACGCACAGCAACGCCTACACGCTCTGGCAGGAGATGGGTTCGCCGGCCGAGCCGACGCCGAAGCAATACAAGAAGCTCGAGGCGGCGGGGCATCTGGCCGAGGCGAAGGCGCCGAAGCTGGAGCGCGGCTCGGACGGCGTCGCGACGCTGAACTTCGCGCTGCCGCGGCAGGCGGTGACGCTGCTGACGGTGACGTGGTGAACCAAGGCGCTTCAAAAGAATTCGTGGCCGTTTTAGGTGGCATGGGCGTCTCGCCCATGTTCCGAACCCCAGGGCGGGACGACAGTGC
>CBIHRE010000737.1:0-2404 GCA_966212385.1 uncultured Akkermansia sp.
TCGACGGTGGGGATCTCGCCGGCGACGTCGAGGAAGGTGGCTTCGCTGGTGTCGCCGATCTCGGCGCCGAAGAGGATCTGCGAAGCTTTCAAGGCGGCTTCGAGGGCGGCTTCGCCGTGGACGAGTTTGGTGACTTCGCGGGCGAGGGCTTTGTGGGCTTCGCGGGCGCCGGGGTTGGCGGCGTGGGCGGCTTCGAGGGGCTCGATCTCGGCGCGGGAGAGGAAGGTGAACTTGCGGAGGTATTCGCAGACCTTGGCGTCCTCGGTGTTCACAAAGAACTGGTAGAGCTTGTAGGGGCTGGTGCGGGTGGCATCGAGCCAGACGGCGCCGCCGGCGGTTTTGCCGAATTTGGTGCCGTCGCTCTTGGTGATGAGCGGGAAAGTCCAGCCCCAGGCGGTGGTGTCGTGGCCGAGCTTTTTGCGGATGAGGTCGGTGCCGGCGGTGAGGTTGCCCCACTGGTCGGAGCCGCCGATCTGGAGTTCGCAGGCGAAGGTCTGGCGGAGGTGGAGGAAGTCGTAGGCTTGGAGGAGCTGGTAGCTGAACTCGGTGTAGCTGATGCCGGAATCGCCCTCCATGCGGGACTTCACGGAGTCCTTCGCGAGCATGACGTTGAGGGAGAAATATTTTCCGACGTCGCGGAGGAAATCGAGGAAGCTGAAGGGGGCGATCCAGTCGGCGTTGTCGACGAGGCGGGCGGGGTTGGCGGCGACGGTGAAGTCGAGGAGGCGCGAGAGCTGGGCCTTGATGCAGGCGATGTTGTGGGCGAGCTGTTCGCGGGTGAGGAGGTTGCGCTCGGAGGAGCGGCCGGAGGGGTCGCCGACCATGCCGGTGGCGCCGCCGGCGAGGGCGATGACGTGGTGGCCGGCGCGCTGGAAGCGGGCGAGGGTGAGCTGGCCCATGAGGTGGCCGACGTGGAGGGAGTCGCCGGTGGGATCGAAGCCGCAATAGACCGTGCTCGGCTGGCCGGGGGCGAGGCGCGCGCGGAGGCCGGCGAGATCGGTGCAGTCTGCGAGGAGACCGCGCCATTGGAGATCGTCGATGAGGTCGGGCGTGGGAGCGGGGAGCATGGAGCAGGGAGCTAGGAGCTGAAAGGCGGAGAACGGAGGCCGGAAGGCCGGAGCGACGGAGAACGGAAGGCGGAGGACGGAGGACGGAAGGCCGGATGAATGGCCGCAAAGAGGCGCAGAAGGCGCAAAAATCTCCGGCTTGGCAAAGCCGGAGTGCGGGAGAATCGAGCGGGGGGCGGGCGCGGGCGTTTTCGGAGTGGCGGGCGCGGCGCGGACCTTGTGGCATGCGCGCATGGTCCACCGTCCGTTCATCCTGCGTCTCCGGGCGGGGCGAGCGTGCGGGCGCGGGCTGGTCGTGGCGCTCGTGTGGTGGATGGCCGGCGGCGCGGCGGGCGCGGCGGAGGAGGCGGCGGGGCGCGTGCGCTTTGTTTTGCGCGGGCCTCAGGCGCGCTTGGTGGAGGGGCTGGAGCCTCGTTGTTTTCAGCTCGATGCGGCGACCGGGCGCTTGTCGAGGGTCGATGCGGCGGGCAAATTTTCCTCCGGCGGGAGCTGCGAATTGAGCCTGCCGCCGGGGCGCTATCGGTTCGAGGTGCTGGCGGCGCAGGCGAAGGAGAACCGCCTGATCGCGTTGCGGAGCGAGGTGGTGGAGGTGGACGAGCGGAGAAAGCAGGTCGATCTGCCGGCGGCGGAGCCGGGCCGGGTGCGGATGTCGATAGACGGGGTGGCGCTGCGCCTGCGGGAGCTGGCGGTGCGATCCCTGGGCGAGACGGGCGAGGCGCGGTGGACGGCGGACGGCGGGGCGTCCGAGGGCGGGCCGGCGATTTATGCGGCGAGGGGCGACGGCATGCAGCTGGCGCTGGCGGGGAGCTCGGAGCGTCTGAGCGCGATCGTGTGGAAGCGGGTGCGGGCGGCGACGACGATGGAGCTGCGTCTCGGCTCGGCGGGCATGGCGAGCGTGGAGTTGACGACGGCTCCGGGCGCGCCGCGGATCGCCTCGGGGGTGGCGCGTTTCGATTTTCCCGACGCGAGCGTGGAGCTGCCGTTCCGGGCGGGGCACCGTGTGGTGACGGGGCGGCGGGAGGCGGCGTTCGGTTATGAATTGAAGGCGGAGGACGGGCGGATGCTGGTCGCGGCGCCCGCGCGTCTGCGTCTGGATCCGCGCACGGTGGTGGAGCTCGGCGGGGCGCTGCGGCCGGCGCCCTGGGCTTTCGCGCTCTGGCAGGACGACGGCCGGTTTTACTCGCATTGGGAGGCGGGCTTGGTGGACGCGGCGGGGCGGGAGCTGCGCCTGGGTCAGTCGAATATCGGCTTTTCGGCCACGATGAGGGCGCGCGACGGGAAGCCGACGGAGCCGGGGGTGTTGACGACGGAGGAGGTGAAACTCTGGTCGGAGACGG
>CBIHRE010000738.1:0-2402 GCA_966212385.1 uncultured Akkermansia sp.
GCGCCTGCAGGGCCTCGACCACCTTGGAGGCGGTGAGCTCGATGACGTGCGTGACATCCTCGCGGCTGGGCTGCGGCTTGGAGATGACCTTGATCAGCAGCGAGCGGCGGAGGGTGTTGACGAGGGCGGGCGTGGCCATGAGTGGGAGAGAAGAGCGAAGCGGGGGGCGCGCAAACGCGAGGTTGTGTCGGCGCCATCGACCCGCAACGACAAAGCCGATGTCTTCAGTCTGGGGGAAATTGCGAAAATTTTGGAAAGATCCGCTCGCCGCCGAAACGTCTCCGGCGGGCGTGCCCGGATCGCTCCGAAACGCCGAGCTCGGCGTCGCGGGCGAGCGCGCCGCGGAGTCGCATCTGCGAGCGAACGGCCTGCGCGTGCTCGCGCGCAACTGGCGCAACCCCGCCGACGAGCGCGAGGAGATCGATCTCGTGTGCGAGGAGCCGCCGGGGCCGGGCGACCTCGCGCCGGTGCTGGTTTTCGTCGAGGTGAAAGCCCGTTCGGCCGGCGCGCGCGTGGGCGGCTACCACGCCGTGAACAAACGCAAAAAAGCGGTGCTCCTGCGCGCCTGCCGCGCGTATCTCGGCCGCCTCCGTCCGCCGCCGCGCCATGTTCGCTTCGACGTGGTCGAGGTCTCGCACGGCGTCGACGAGGCCGGCGTCGCGGCGATGGAGGCCATGCGGCTCGATCCGCGGATCGCCTCGGTCCGCGAGGGACGGCAGGTCTGGCACTATCGCGATGTGCCACTGTTTCCAGATCGCGCATCGCACAATCACGACCGGCATTGATGAGATTCCCTCAAACGTTTCGTCGGCGCGATGACCCGGCCTAATCGGTTTCATGCTGATTATTCACCGCATTAGCCTTGCCCGGGCGCGGCGGGCGACGCGTAGTTTCGGCCAATTTCCGCCATGTCCGAAGCGCCTCGTCATCCCTTCCTCCAAGGTCTCAGCAAGCACCGCGGCACGCCGCCCACGGTGATCGTGATTTTCGGCGCCTCCGGCGACCTCACGGCGCGCAAGCTCATCCCGGCGATCTACAATCTCGCCTTCGATCACCTCCTGCCCGCCGACTTCTTCCTCGTCGGTTACGGCCGTAAGGCGATCCCGGACGACGAATTTCGCGGCATCGCCGCCGGCGCCATCAAGGAGTTCTCCCGCCGTGAGCTCAACCAGGACGTCTGGAGCCACGTCGCCACCAACACCACCTATGTGGCCGGCGGCTACGACGAGGCCGACGCCTTCAAGCGCCTCGCCGACCACATCGACGGAATCGAGAAGAAGCTCGGCCGCGAGCTACAGGTCCTCTTCTACATCTCCACGCCGCCCTCCGTTTTCGCGCCCATCCTGCGCAACCTCGGTGCTTCCGGCCTGGCCGGCCGCCGCCTCGGCACCGCGCTGCACACGAAGGTCATCATCGAAAAGCCCTTCGGCAAGGACCTCGAGTCCGCCGTGGCGCTCAACGGCGTCATCCGCGAGGTGCTCGAGGAGCATCAGGTGTATCGGATCGACCACTACCTCGGCAAGGAGACCGTGCAGGATCTCCTCGTCCAGCGCTTCTCCAACTCGATCTTCGAGCCTCTCTGGAACCGCAACTACATCGACCACGTCCAGATCACCGTCTCCGAGGAGGTCGGCGTCGGCACCCGCGGCGGCTACTACGACCAGAGCGGCGCCCTGCGCGACATGATCCAGAACCACACCATGCAGCTTGTCGCGCTCACCGCGATGGAGCCGCCCGTGTCGCTCGACGCCGAGGCCGTCCGCAACGAGAAGGTCAAGGTCCTCAAGGCCATCCAGCCCCTCAACCTCGGCCCCGGCGGCGACGTCGCCCGCGCCCAATACGCCGCCGGCATGATGGGTGGCAAACCCGCCAAGGGCTACCTCGAGGAGCAGGACATCCCGCAAACCTCCGCCACCGAGACCTACGCCGCCGTGCGCCTCTCGATCAACAACTGGCGCTGGCAGGGCGTTCCCTTCTACCTGCGTTCCGGCAAGCGCATGGCCCGCCGCGTCACCGAGATCGCGGTGCAGTTCAAGCGCCCGCCCGGCACCCTCTTCGCCGGCAGCGACCGCTTCGACCTCGCGCCCAACACCCTCGCTTTCCAGATCCAGCCCGACGAGGGCCTCTCGCTCATCCTCAACGGCAAGGTCCCCGGCCTTGAGACCCGCACCCAGCCGGTGAAGATGAACTTCCGCTACTCCGCGACCTTCGGCTCCAACACGCCCGAGGCCTACGAGCGCCTCGTCCTCGACGCCATGATCGGCGACGGCACGCTCTTCATTCGCGGCGACGAGGCCGAGACCTCCTGGCAGCTCTACACCCCGGTCCTCAAGGCCTGGGCCGCGGCCGGTCGCGAGGGCATGGACAGCTACGTCGCCGGCGGCTGGGGCCCGGCCAACGCC
>CBIHRE010000739.1:0-2379 GCA_966212385.1 uncultured Akkermansia sp.
TATTTTTTTTTTTTTTGGGGGCGGGGGGGGGCCCGCCGCCGGGGGCGCTATACCCCGGCAGGGGGCGGGGGGCCGCGCCCGCCCACCCCGGAACCCAAAGTCTAAATCCACCAAGCCGCCGGCATTTTGCATAAGGATCTTGCGCTATCTGTTGCGGAGCTATCGACGGTTCCGGGATAAAATGAGCGCAGCCGTTTTTTGGCGTGGACGGAGGATTTTCGGACTGTTGTGTTATAGTTAACGCAAACGCATGCGTGCTCCGGCTTGGGGGTGTTGAAAAGCTCCCGGGCTTGCCGCGGAGGCCCGCTGATGCGGCGCGGCATCGCCTGAACCCGACATGAGCTCCTTGCGCAAATTGGCCGCCGATCTCGGCGTTTCTCATTCCACTGTTTCCGCCGCGCTGCGCGGGCTGCCGGGCGTCAAGGAAAGCACGCGCGAGCGGGTGCGCAGCTTCGCCGAATCAAACGGTTACCGGCTGAATCCGTTGGCGAGCGCGCTGATGGGCGAGCTGCGCCGGGCCCGGGGCGGGGTTTTTCGCGGCGTGCTGGCGGTGCTGCGACTCGAACCGAGGACCTCGCTGGCGAAGGAGACGGAACGCGCGCAACGTCGCGCGGCGGCCGGCATCGCGGAGCGGGCGGCGGAGCTCGGTTTTCAAACCGAGGAGATCACTCTTGGAGAGAAGGGCTACCTGCCGGAAAAATTCACGGAGATCCTGCAGTATCGCGGGGTCGACGGCGTGCTGGTGTTCGCGCCGGAGGACGACGAGCGGATGTGGCGGGTGGACTGGCGCCGTCTAAACGCGGTGGCGATCGGGGCGGCGGCGGCGGAGCACGGCCTGAGCTCGGTGTGTATTGATCATCTGGATGCGATGACCCGGGCCATGGGAGTCCTGCGTTCGGCCGGCCACCGCCGGCCTGGCCTGGTCCTTCGCGCGAGTGAATCGGCGGAGAGCCGTAGGCGCTGGGAGGCGGCGTTTCGGGTGGAATGGGCGGCGCGCCCGGCCGCGGCCGGGGCCGGCGAGGATACGCTCGGGGAGGCGCCGCGGCCCTTCGTGCTGAAGGTCGAGCACGGCGATGATTTCCGGCGTTGGGTGGAGCGGTGGAATCTCGACGTGGTGCTGAGCGCCTCGGACAAGCGCTCGCGGCATCCGGTCCCGGTTTTTTCCTTGGACACGCCGGAGGGCGCGGCGGCGGAGGGCGGCATCGATCAAGGGCAGGAACGCTTCGGGGCGAAGGCGGTGGACCTGCTCGCGGAACAGTTGATGCGAAACCGGGAGGTGGCGCGCGAATCCAGCGTTACGCTTCTGCCGGCGCGGTGGCGGTGAACGGTGGCGGGACCTTCGAGCGACGGGCGGGGGACCCGCCCGTCCATTTAACACTTTGTCGAAAGACGATCTCCGATGGAGAGCTGCGCTCCGTCGCAGCCGCCCCGCTTGGACCGGACGGAGCCGGTCCCTCCAGCGATCATGCCGGTCGAATCACGAGCTTAACAAAGTAGAACTGAAATGCGCCGTCGGTATCACGGGAGGGCCGTGTAGCGGAAACCATCGAAGCCGACGCGGCCTTTGCCGACGGCGACGAGGCCGGGGCGAAGGGCGAAAAAGCCTTTGAAACGGTTGTGGTGCATGCCGGAGACATCCACGTCGGAGAGCAGCCCGGTCCAATGCGCGCCGTCGGGGCTGACGGAAAAGGCGCAACGGTCGCGGTTGTTGGCGATTTTTAGGAAGACACGCTCGCCGACGGGCCATGGGCGGCGCTCGGAGCGGGCGGCGTCGCGGTGGAGGGTGATTCCCTCGCGGTCGGCGACGATGCCGGCGAAGGCTTTTTCGTTGTAGAACAGCACGAGGCCGCCGCCGGCGCGATCACGGGTGGAGAGAGAGACCTCTACTTGGATCTCGTAGGCGGCGTCGGTCGCGGTGGTGAGGAGAAGTCGGGCGTCGTGCGGGCCGGTGCCTTTGGCGTCCAGGGCGAGCGCGCCGTCTTTGACGGCGACCCCGGCGTAGTCGCGCCAGCTCGTCCATTGAAGGCCGAGCGTGGGGGCGGAAAAATCGTCGGAGAGCGGCATGCCGGCGGTGGAGGTCGCAGGGCGGTCGTCTTTCGGGAGCGGGTGGGGATGGCGGGCGAGAACAGGCCATCCGTCGTCGGTCCAGTCGAGGGAATCGAGGAGCGTCTGGCGACCGAGCGGGTAGCGGTCTTTTTCGTAGGCGTGGTAGACGAGCCACCAGTTGCCGTTCACGTCGTCGACGATGGTGCCATGGCCCTTCGACCACCAGCGTTCGGCGGCGTCGTAGGTGTGGACGAGCGGGTTGTGCGGCGAGATTTCCCAAGGTCCGTGGATGCTCCTGGCGCGGGCGACGACGGCCATGTGGCTGGTGGCGGG
>CBIHRE010000740.1:0-2367 GCA_966212385.1 uncultured Akkermansia sp.
TGATCTTTGCGACTTGGGCGGCGTCGAGCTCGGCGGCGAGACGGGCGAGGAAGGCGTAGTGCAGCTCGGCCTGGCGCGCCGTGGCGGTGTCGCGCGCCGCGGCCACGGCGGCTTCGCTCGCGGCCTTGTCCGCGGCGGCCTGGGCCCGCGCGGCCTTGATGGCCGCGTCAAGGGCTTCGTGAACGGGACGGAGCGCGGCGTATTGAGAAGCCACTACGTCGCGGATGCGAGCGGCTTTTTCCGTGTCGGGGAGCGAGAGCGCGGCCACGATTTTCTCGGCGCGTTGCACAAGAGCCGCGTCGGGCTCGGGCGGGGCGTCCGGGGCGCCGAAAGCGCAGAACGGAAGAACGAGGAGGGCGGCGGTGGAGAGGAGCCAATGCGAGCGGGGGCGGATCATGGCGGGGGTTACCTTAAGAAACAGTAGACGGGGTCGGATCGCGAAGGTTGCGACGCGGGGTGGATTTTATGCCAAAAGGGCGGCGGTGCCGACCGAAAGGATCGACGCTAGGCTAAGCCTTTCGGGGCTCCGGGGTCTCCCGCTTGCGGTGCGCGATTGGCCGGAATTCTAAGATCATCCACCGGCGACACGGCTCCGCTCGCGCCCGAGTTGGCGCGCGGGGTGGGCGAGAGTTCGGCGGCGCTTTGGTGCGGAACGCCTTGGTCGCCGAGACTTCGGCGAAGCGCGGAGCCTAGGGCTTCGCGGCGTGCTGCATGCGGTAGGCGCGCGGCGTGCAGCCGCATTCGCGACGGAAGGCTTCGTTGAAGCGGCTGATGGAGTTGAAGCCGGAGCCGAACGCGATCTCGACGATCTTCTCGTCGGTCGTGGCGAGGAGGCGTTGCGCGTGCGACACGCGGTGATGCGTGAGGTAATCGATCAACGTCGTGCCGAAGGTCTTTTTAAACAGGCCCATGGCGTAGTTCGGGTGGAGCCCCACCTGCCGACCGATTTCCTCGACGGTGAGCTTCTCGGTGTAGCGTCGGGCGATGAGGCAGGCCATCTGCTCCACCTTGTTGAGCACTCCGCCTTGGAGTCCGCCGGTGCGGCCGCGCCGAGCGCGCGAAGTGTCACGAGCCACGGGCAGGGTCGTGATGAGGCGGCGCAGGCGGGCCTCCATTTCCAGCATCACCACGCGCCGCACCTCGTCGTTCGGGTTGGCGAGGTCCTGCTCCCACTGGGTGAACAGCTCCTGATCGTGGCGCATGCGCCCGGGGCCGAGCTTCTGGCAAATGACCTCGCCGCGAAGCAGCCGTTGCACAAAGCGATCCGGCAGCTGGCATTGGAGAAACCAGGCGAAGGGGATGGTCGCCACGAAGTAGTTTATGCCCGGGGAAAATCCAAGGATCTGGTGCGGTATCGCCGCCCAGAATACACCGAGCTGCCCGCCCTCGATGCGGACTTTCCTGCCTCCGAGCAGATAGGTGACCCAGCCCTCGGTAAGGACGTTCACCTCGATCTCGTCGTGGTGGTCGGGGCGCTTCATCGGCGACGGCGTCCAGCGCACGCACGAAAAACCATAAGGGGCGAAGTCGGGGCGATTGGGGTCGAAGGAAACCATGGTGCTTATTATTCCGGAAATAATCTCAAAAACCGAGCTATTTTCCGCACATCATTATTACGTTCTTGTCCGAGGGCGCAATTCCGGCCTACGGCTTCGGACGCTTTCCTTGATCGGTCCCGGTTTCCCCTCCCTGCCCGCCGATCTTAAAAAACACCACCTCATCCGCAGCCCCGACCGTCACGCTGTCGTCTCGCACGCGCGCATTTTTCCGCGCCGGTGACGGCCCCTCCCCGATCTCACCCCTCGATCTGTCTCCAGAAAATCCCTACATCCGATGACTAACAAAAACAATACCCGCATCCTCCTCGGCGCGATCACCGCGTTGGGTGCTTCCGCACTGTGGGCCCCCTCCGCGTTTGCCGTGACCTACACGACCGTTCAGAGCGCCTCCCAACTTGATTGGAATTCCGCCGCAAGCTGGACGGGGGGGTCTGGTGGCACGCCGGGCAGCGCGGCCGCCGACACCGCGATCGTCTCCGGCGCTTTTGGTGGCGTGGCGCAAACCGTCGATATTTCGGCTTCTTTGACTGCGGCCAATGGCCTCACCGCTCTCACGCTGGGCGATACCTCCGGGACTGGCACCACGACGATTCAGACCTCGAACTCGAGCAGCTTGGCTCTGGCGAACAACGCCACCATCACCAGTGCGGGCAGTGCCGGCGCTATCAGTCGTATCACGGCTCCGATAACCTTGGCAGGCAACTTTACCATCGCCGCTTCCACGAACGATCTGTCGATCACCGGAAAACTTACCCCAAGCGCGGCGGCCAACCGGACAATCACTAATTCTAGCACAAAGACGGTCACC
>CBIHRE010000741.1:0-2364 GCA_966212385.1 uncultured Akkermansia sp.
TACGACCAGCACGCCGTGCGGGCCTTCGAGGCGAGGGCGCTGGATTATCTGCTCAAGCCGCTCACGGCCGAGCGCTTTCGCGCGGCGGTGGGGCGAGCGCGTGAGCACCTGGAGCAACGGCGGGCGGGGGAGGCCGCGCGGGGGCTGCTCGATCTGCTTGCGGCGCGGCAGGGCGGGGCGGCGCATTCGTCGTCGGCCTCGTCGGCCCCATCCGCCACGAGCGGCGCGGCGGACGTCTATCTCACGCGGCTCACGATCAAGACCGACGATCGGCTCGTGGTGCTGCGCACCGAGGACATCGACAGCATCGAGGCGGCGGGCAACTACGTGTCGGTGCACGCGGGCAAGGAGAGCCACATCCTGCGCGACACCTTGGCCAATCTGGAGTCGCAGTTGTCTCCGGAAAAATTCCTGCGGATCAGCCGCGCCACGATCGTGAATCTAGACCGCGTGAAGGAGCTGCAACCGGGCTTCAAGGGCGAGCACGTCGTCGTGCTGCGCGATGGTCGGAAGCTCGCGATGACGCGCGGCCTGCGCGAGGTGGAACAGGCGCTGCGCTTTGGCTGAGCGCGACGGTGGGCCGACGGCATTGCGGCGGCGGGGGGCTTTCGTGCGCAAAAAAGCCCCGGCCGAGGAGGCCGAGGCGGAAGAAAAGACGGAAGTGGTCGAGCCTTAGCGGCGGCGACGCATCGCCACAAAACCGGCCGCGGCCAAGCCGGCGAAGGCGGCGTAGCTGGACGGCTCGGGAACCGCGGCGGTGAGGAAGCCGCGGATTTCGCCACCGGGAAAGCTGTTGGTGTGGATGTTGAGGTAGGCCTTTCCGTCCGCGAAGGCGGCGATGAGGGTGTTCATCGCGTTGGAGACGCTGCCTTGCGCGGTGACGAAGGAGGGGTTGTAGGTGCCGCTCTGGGCCAGATCAAACGTGTGATCGTAGGTGCCGCTGGTCACGCCCAAGGGAAATCCCGTGAAGCTCGGGGTGGTGGTCATGACGCTGGCGTTGCCGAGGCCGGCCTCGGAGGTCGGGCCATGGATGTGGGAGGCGGTGGTGGTGCCGATCAGGCCCGAGAAAGACGCTTCGACGCGCATGGTCGCGAGATCGAGGTCGAGCGTGACGGTGGCGGTGCCGACGGCGGGGGAGGCGTTGGGCGGGGATTCCGAGGCGCCGTTCAAGGCGGCCGTGTAAACAAGGATGTGGGCTTGGGCGGCCGAGACGAGCGCGAGGGGCGCGGCGATGGCGAAGAGGCGAGTTAATTTCATGGTAGTGCGGGACCGGGGTGAAATACCCATGGGTGAAATGGTGGTCAAGCCGGGCGGACGGGGCATGAAAAAGCCACGCCTGAAGAGGCGTGGCTTGATGCAATCGGCGGTTCGCCGAGAGCGAGTCGAGGTGGGCGGGCACGTCCCTGTGCCCGCTGCGTGTGCGTCGAGCGACGCGCGGAAGGACCCGCGCGTCCACCTAGGATGCAACGGGCCGAGGGACCGGCCCGTCAACCTTGGGTGCGCTTAGGCGAGGACTTCGGCCAGCTTGGCGGTGTTTTTGCCGCCGCCCATGGCGACGTCGGGTTTGCCGCCGCCTTTGCCGTCGAGCTGGGCGGTGAGCGCCTGGATGATCTTGCCGGCATTCTTGCCGGCCTTGATCGCGGCGGGGCTGCAGAGGGCTACGACGCTGGCTTTGTCGCCGATCACGGCGCCGAGCTGGACGACGCCTTCGCCGAGGTGGCCGAGGACTTGCGAACCGAGATTGCGCAGCGCTTCGGGACCGTCGACGACGACCACGGCGGAAACGAAGGGAAGGCCGTCGCGGGTGGTCGCGGCGGAGACGAGTTTTTGGGCCTGCGCGGCGGCGGCCTGCTGTTCGAGGGCGGCGAGTTTCTTCGCCTGCTCGGCTTTTTCGGCGAGGAGGGAGGTGAGGCGCTGCTCGAGCTGGGAGACGGGAGCGCCGACTTTTTCGGCGAGGGCGTAGATGCGGGCTTCCTCGGCGGCGACGAAGTCGTAGGCGGCCTGGCCGCAGACGGCCTCGAGGCGGCGGGTGCCGGCGGCGACGGCGCCTTCGGAGACGATCTTGAAGAGGCCGATCTCGCCGGTGGTGTTGACGTGGGTGCCGCCGCAGAGCTCGCGGCTGTAGCCGCCGATGTCGACGACGCGGACGCGCTTGCCGTATTTCTCGCCGAAGAAGGCGAGGGTGCCGGCGGGCTTCTTGTCGAAGTCGGTCTCGTAGCCCTGCACGGAGGCGTTATCGAGGATGCGCCAGTTGACGATGTGCTCGATCTCGCGGAGCTGGGCCGGGGTGACGGCCTCGAAGTGCGCGAAGTCAAAGCGCATGCGGTCGGGGGCGTTCAAGCTGCCGGCCTGGCGGACGTGGGT
>CBIHRE010000742.1:0-2357 GCA_966212385.1 uncultured Akkermansia sp.
GCGCGGCGGTAGACGGTCAGGCTCTTGAGCTGGATGCGCGCGTAGACCGCCCGCTGTTCCGCCGCGTGCTCGACGAGCTAGCGGTCGCAAACGCAGCGTCCGCGCTGGAACAGCGTGATCACGCAAGAGCCGCCGAAAGCGAAAAGCCCCTTCTCGTCTCCCTTCGCCACCGCGCGGCCGGGCACGTAGGTTTGCAAAATGGAGCCGACCATCGTGGCTCCGACCTCGAGCTGCGCGACACGGCCGAAGCGGGCGGTCTCGATCAGCGTGAGCATGCGTTTGTTCTCGACGAGATAGGCGGGATTTAGCCGGAGAGCGATCGGGCTGACCGAATAAAGCCACCCGTTGATCAAACGCGCCTCGCCGGGCGTGCCGGCGACAGGGAAATGGAAACGGTGATAATCGACCGGACAAAGCCGGGAGATGAGCATGGAGCCGCCGGAGAATTCCCGGCCCAGCTCTTCCGATCCAAGCAAAGCGGTCATCGTGAATTTTTTGCCTTTCACGTAGAAGCCGTCCGCGGCGTCGACATCCTGATAGGCGAGATGCCGGCCGTCGGCGGGAAACACCGCCACCTCGTCTCCCGGGGCGACGGGACGGGCGCCGGGGCGAAGCGTGCGATAGAAAAACTCGTTGAAGGTCCGGTAGGAGGTGGCCGGCTTGGCGAACTCCTCGGCGTCGAGCCCGTAATCGACCACGAAAGGAAGCACGCGGTTGGCGCTCACGGGGCGGTTCATTCGCCATCCATACCACGCCGAGAACCATGCGCGGCGAACGGCGGCGGAAAGGCTCACGCGTCCGAGCGGGTTGCCGTAAATCCAGCGCAACCATGCCTCGCCGTAGATGCGCTCGGTTTCCAGCTTACCGGTGCGACGGTTGAAAAAGACGATGGGTTCGGCGGGCATGATGATTTGGGCCAAGGAGGCCTGTCCCACGGAGGAAGGAAAAGAAAAAAACCGCGCGCCGAAAGGCGTCGCGGGTTTTCTCGGGACCGGGGAATTCCCGGCGCGAATCAGGGCATCGCGATCTCGTAGTCGAGCTGGTTGCGAATGACGTCGGTGGTGTCGGTGAAGTAGAAGGCGACGCCGTTGTCTCCGGCCATCACCGTCTGCTTGCCATCGGCGCCTTCTCGCGCCCAGACGCTGCGATCAAAGGCGAGGTTCATGACGCCGGCTTTCATCGAATAAGCCAGGACGCCGTCCGAAGCGCGCATCGGCTTGGTCGGATCGAGCGCGACCGGAGAAAGGCGCACGGTGTGCAAGGCGGAGATCACGCCACGCGGGTCGCGAAGGTTGATCGGACTGAAGCGCGCCTTGACCTGGATCTTGTCCGGGAGGCAGCGGAAGCTCTGCTCGAGCTCGAAACGCTGATGGGTGACCTTGACGTCGAACACCGGCACGCCGTCACGGACCGATTTTTTAACCGTCGCCACGTAGCTGGCGTCGTCGACGCCGCCGACGTTGAAGGGCTTGCGGCGACCGTCGGTGCCCACGTAGCTGCCTTGCAGCATGATGCCGGCGGCGGATTCGACGAGAACTTCGCCGCGCGCGGTCGAGAGCGACTGGATGAGCCCTTTTTCGCTGACCGTGAAACGATAGCGCTCGTTGCCGAATTTGCGGGCGTCGGAGGCGAAAAGATCGACGGGGGCCGCCAGGGCGGGCGTGGTCGCCACGACCGTGGGAGGCGTGGGGGTGGGCGTGACAGGCTTGGGCGCGACAGGCGGCTCGGAGGTGGTGGGCGTAGGAGCGGGAGTGGTCGTTTTTTCGGGTGCGCCCGGCGTTTTTGGAACAGTCTGCGCCGGCTTGTGCTGGGCGACCATTGCCACGTCCGTTCCGCCGCGCAACAAGATGGCGCCGACAACGACAGCGGCGGCGACGACGCCGACTCCGATAAAGAGCGGAGCCTTGCTCTTGGCGGCCGGCGCGGCGGCGGGCGCCGAGTCGGCCGGCTTCGCCGCGGGCGAGGCGCCCGGCTTCACGGAGGCGGGAGTGGATACGGGAGCCTTGGCGGCGGGCTTGACGGAGGCGGGAGTCGAGACGGCAGGCGCGGCGGCGGGCTTGGCGCGGGGGGAGCGCGTCGCAAGAATCTCCAAGGTGGGCTGAACCCAGGCGGCGTCGGCGGAACCCGCGGCGGCGAGGGCGAGGACGCCAAGCGCGGAGACGGGTTGCGGAGCCACTCCTGATTCGAGACCGAGCTTGGTGGTAAGAGCCGAAACGGCGGGCGACCACGGCTTGAGGCCGAGCGCGGAAGACAACTGGCCGACCAGCCAAGCCTGCCCCGGAGTCAGGCCCGCGATGTGAAGCTGCGAAGCGGGTTTTCCTTGGATGAGCGGCTTGATCACATCCGCCAACGGAGCG
>CBIHRE010000743.1:0-2356 GCA_966212385.1 uncultured Akkermansia sp.
CGGCCTGCCTCGCGGTCTTCGTGCTCTCGCTCGCGGGCATCCCGCCGCTGGCGGGCTTCGTCGGAAAATTCTTCGTCTTCGCCGCCGCCTTCAAACTCGGCGGCGCGAGCGCGGCTCTCGCCGGCCTCGCCATCCTGCTCGGCGCGGTGGCGCTCTACTACTACTTGCAGATTCTGAAGCCCGCGCTCGTCATCCCTGCGGCGAACGATGCGGGCGCGATCCCGACACCGTTCGCCACGCGCGTGGCGCTGGCTTTGGCCGCCGCGGGCATCGTCGTGCTGGGGGTCGCCCCGACGCTGTTCGGCGGCCTCTAACGCCACAGATCCGCCGATGCTGTCAGTTCGGCAAAATAACCGTGCCCGTCGTGGACTGACCGGTGGACGCCGTGCCTGAACCGGACGCGCAACCGAGGAGGAAAAGCGAAGCGAATACGGAGGCGGAAACAACAAGGAGGTGACGAAGTTTCATGGGATAAAGGAGAGGCCTTTCCCATCCGTCCACCGCACGACTCCCACAAGGCGAAGCCGGCGCCGAAGCTCGGATTCACATCGCGTTTGCGCGCTCCCCGCGCCCCCCCGGAGCCGGGGCCGGGAAGATTCTCCGATGCAGACGAGCGCTCGGCTGATTCGACCGGACGCTCAGTGAACGTGCAGACGCACGAGGGTCTGGTTGAGCAGCTGGTAAGCGATCTCGCCGAAGGTCACCGGGCCGCGGAGGTCGCCGACGGAGCGACCTGCCAGGCGGCCATGCAGGTAGTTGAGGATGCAATTGCAGGCGAAGGCGGGCGTCTCGGCATCCTCCTCCGCGAGTCGCCGAGAAAAAGCCTCGGCATAATCCAGCACCGGCGTGGCCAGATGGTAGTCCGTGTCGGGAAAAACGGGAGCGTAGAAGGTGACTTTTCCGTCCTCGGCGATCGACTGGATCGAGACGTTGATGTGCGCACCGGCGAAATCGCCGACGAGCGGGAGCACGCCCGCGGAGTTCTCGCGCTCACGGAGATACTCGGCGAGACGCCGCGGCTTTCCATTGACGAGACACTCCGCGGCGGAGGTGCCGCGCTCGGAGAAACGGATCACGTCGCCGCCGTCGGGTGCGAAGATATTGACGATCGAGAGGGCGGCGAGGCGCCCGGGGGGCAAGGTGACGTGCGCCACGACAAAACCATCCTCCCGCGCGAGGACGTCCGTCCCGAGAAACACCTGCGGGCGCTGGCGTCCGACCTGTTCGAGATCTATCCCGGCGACCCAGCCGACCACGGGCTTGAGAAAGGCGTCCGCGACCTCGCGGCCGACCGCGGCGAAGCGGTCGAGCGCGGGGCAGCCGCAGGGCGTGATCGCAAACGAGAAACCGTCGTCCGGCGTATTGGGCACGATGCGCTCGATCTGATCGGCGGAGTAGGCGGCGAACGCGACCTTCCACTCGGATGGGAAGTGGGTGGCGAAGACGCGGTCGTGCGATTTGGCGCCGCCCGCCTCGGTCATGAAATAGGGGATGGTGCCGGCGACCCAGTTGCCGGCGGGCAGGCGGGCGAGCACTTCGGCCGAGCCGCCAAGGACGAGCGCCGCACCGGAGCGTATGAGGGCCGAGGCGTCGTCGACCGAGACCAAGGTGTTAAGAGCAGGATGGAAGGAAGAGGACATGGCTCAGATGCGTTCGAGTTGGGCGATTTCGGGGGAAAGGATGGCGGTGTATTTTTCAAAGAACGCCCGCACCTCGCGCGCCTTGTCGGCCGGCGCGAGCTTGGGGTCTTGGATCCGCTTGAAGAGAAGCTGCAAGCCGAGTTGCTTCGTCTGAAAGCGGGGTGCCTGGCCGTTGGCCAGACGCATCCAGCAGGGGTGATGCGGGGGAGGAATGGTCATGGGAGGGTGGCGACGAAAACTCGTCTCACCCTCTCAACGACGCATCGGCTCCCCGCTTTATCGGCCCCGGGTCGAATGCCAAAAAGCGGGAGTAGAATCGCAAAAAATGGCCGCTACGAGAATTCGTCCCGGGCGGCCCGAACCTGATTTAAGTTTAGGAACTCCTCTACAGGAGCTTGCCCGGCTCGTAGCTCGCGGCGCCGGGAGTTTTCTTCACCACGGCAGCGACGGTTTTCACGAAGGCGTCGACCTGCTTGGGCACGGCGCCGACGAAGCGTTTTCCGTCGGCGAGGATGGCGCGGAGCTGCGTTCGAAGACTTCTCAGGCAAGATGCCTAAATTGAAGTCACTTAAATCCCGCTGTCCTCATATGGAGACTCAGTCCTATAACTTAAAAAATGAGTCTGCTTCGCCAAGGACTGCTTCCGCTCGACGAGCTCGACGATCAGCAATTCGAGACGCTGCTATTGCTGTTTTTAAGCGCGGGCGTGTCCATGG
>CBIHRE010000744.1:0-2351 GCA_966212385.1 uncultured Akkermansia sp.
GAGGCCTGGACGGTGATGGTGCCGGCGCCGGTGATGGTGAGGGTGTTGCCGCTGACGGTGGCGGGGCCGCTGGTCACGGAGAAGGTGACGGGCGTGAGGCCGGCGCTGGAGGTGGCGGCGAGCGTGAGGGTGTTGCCGTTGTCGCCGAAGGTGCGGTTGGTGATCGCGGGGAAGTCGAGGGTCTGCGGGGTGAGGAGGCCGTCGCGGGCCTCGACTTCGCGACCGTTGAGGACGGCGAGGCGGTTGCGCGTGACGCCGTCGTATTCAGAGAATGCGCCGCCGACCCAGATGCGGCCGGTGGAGTCGAGCGCGATGGCGTTGATCGTGTTGTTGAACATTCCGAAGCGGCTCTGGCCTTCGGCGTCGGTGTCGGGCGTGCCGTCGAGGGCGGTGCGGAATAAGGAGCTATTAGAGCCGGAGAGAATTTTTCCGTCGGGTTGAACGGCCAAGGCCGAGACCGTGCCGTTGTGGTAGAAGGGGACGGGCGTGGTCGTGTTGAGCTTGGCCACGTAATCGATCTGCTCGGCACCCGTGTTGGCGTTCAGACGTTTAAAGACGGTCTGCCCGATGTCGTCGCGGCCGGAGACGAGAAGAGTGGTGGAGCTCGCAAGGACAAGCCGTTCGGGGAGAGGGAAGAAGAAGTTGGAGTAGGTCGGAGCGAGGGGGGCGAAGTCGGTGGCGCGGGCGCCGGTGGCGGAGACCTTGACCAAGCGACCGTTCGGATTGCCGGTGACTCCGGGGCTGTTCCAAGTGTTGCTGCCGCCGACGAGGAGCGAGCCGTCGTCGAGGCGGAGGAGCGCGCGGACGTTGTTGTCGGCGTAGGAGACGAAGGAGGTGTCGAGCGCGCCGGAGGAGTTCAGGCGGGCGACGCGGTTGACGCCGGTGGTGACGGCGCCGGTGGTGTTGGCCGCGGCGCCGATGGCGGTGAAGCTGCCTCCGACGAACACGGAGCCGTCGCCGACCGGGGCAAGCGCGAAGACGCTTTGGCTGACGGAAGAAGCCCCGGTGGGGCCGGAGTTGGCGGTGTTGAATGCGGTGTCGAGGGCGAGGGAGGACGTGAGGCGGGCCACGCGGATGCGAGGGGTCGCGGTGCCGCCGAAATTCACTTCGGTAAAGTCGCCGCCGACGAAGACCCGCCCGGCGGCGTCTTGGGCGAGGGCGCGGACCGTGTTATTGAAGGTGGGGCTGAAGCTCGTGTCGATCGATCCGTTGGCGAGGAAGCGGGCGATGCGGTTACGGCTGTGCAGGGTGCCGTTGATCGTCAGGTTGGAGAACTGGCCGCCTACCAGCATGGACCCGTCTTGTAGTCGGAGGATAGCGAGCACGTCGCCGTCGGCGGTGACCGCCGGGACGTCGCCCGCGAGGGCTCCGGGAACGCGCTCGACGGTGAGTCGCGCGGGCGCGGAAGTGGCCTGGCCGAGCGAGTTGGTGACGCGAAGGCGATATTCGCCGGCTTGGACGAAGGTGAGGCCGCTGACCGTCAGGGTGGGCGTGGCCGCGCCAGTGATGGTGGGGCCATCCACGAGTTCCGCTGCGCCATGCAGCCAGCGATAGGAAAGCGTGGGGGCGCCGACAGCCGAGCCAGTGAAGGTGACGGAGGCGCCCATTTCACGGGTGGCGGCGATGGGATCTTTGGTGATGACCGGCTCGGCGAGCACGGTGAGCGGCGCGGAGGCGCTGAGGAGGTTGGCCGTGGGGGTGGAGACGCGCACGGAGTAGGAGGCGGCGTCGGTCGAAACTAGGTTGGCGACGGTGAGCGTCGGGGTGGAGGCGCCGCTGATGCGCGGGCCGTCGCTCAGGGGGACGCCGTTTTTGCGCCACTGGTAGGAGAGGCCGTTGTTGCCGGTGGCGGCGACGGCGAAGGTGGCGGAGGCGCCGAGGTCGCGGACGAGGCCGCCGGGCTGGCGGAGGATGGCGAGGGCGGGGCCCTGGCCTTGGAGGATGGCGAGGGCGTTGGCGGTGGTGCCGTTGTAGGAGGTGAAGCGCTGGCCGCCGATCCAGATGCGACCGAGCGCGTCGACCGCGAAGGCGTTGACCGTGATGGTGAAGTCGCTGGTGTGGCTGAGGCCGGTGCCGACGTTGAACCCGACGGTGTCGCGCGTGCCGTCGGCCTTGAGGACGAAGACACGCTTGGTGGGCGTGGTGAACTGGCCGCCGGCGAGGATATTGCCGTTCGGCAGGACGAGGAGGCGTTCGACCTGGGAGCCGAGGCTTTCGGTGAAGGAGAACGAGGAGTCGATAGAGCCGTCGGCGAGCAGGCGCTTGAGCGTGTAGGCGGAGGTTTGGAAGCCGGAGACGATGGCGCGGCCGGAGGCGTCGACCGCCAGCGCGGCCACCTCGCCGGACGGGAA
>CBIHRE010000745.1:0-2350 GCA_966212385.1 uncultured Akkermansia sp.
TGACGGAGGCGACGTGGATGGTGAGCGTGGCGACGGGGCTGGAGGCGAGGGAGCCGTCGTAGGCGACGAAGGTGAAGGCGGCGAAATCGCCGCTGCTGTTGGCGGGCGGGGTCCAGACGAAGGATTCGCCGGCGGAGAGGAGGGTGCCGACGGTGACGGCGGAGCCGTTCTTGGTCAGTGTGCCGGAGCCGAGGGACTCGATGCGGAACGAGATCGCGTCGCCGTCGGCGTCGGCCTCGTTGCAGATCGCGGCGAGGGTTTCGTAGCTGAGCGTGGTGGCGGTGTCCTCGGGCGAGCCGTTGAAGTTGCCGACATCGTCGAGGGTGGGGGCGTGGTTGGCGACGCCGAGGGAATAGGTGGTGGTGGCGGTCTGCGAGACGGTGGCGGCGACGGTGCCGGTGGTGTCGTAGGTGGCGAGGGCGGTGCGGGTGACGCGGGCGTATTCGGTGCCGGAGGAGCCGAGGGTGGCGTAGGTCTGGCTCTTGGAGTTGGCGTTGGAGACGGTGATGCCGCTGGCCTTGGTCGTGTAGTTGGTGCCGTCGGCGGAGGCGGCGACGGCGTAGGTGGCGCCCTCGACGGCGGCCCAGGCTACGGTGACGTTGGGCGAGGCGACGGTGGCGGACGTGATGGCGAGCGGGCGGTTGGCGCCGCCGAGGAAGTGGTTGGTGACGGTCTCGGTGATGCTATTGACGGAACCGCCGACGGGCGTGCCGTAGAACCAGCGGTTGATCATGTAGGGGAAGCGGGGGACGCCGGCGCTGGTGATGTTGAGGAAGTAGGCCCAGGTGCCGTTGGGGAACTCGGGGGTGACGCAGTAGCGGACGTTGTATTCGTTGAGGTCGAAATCGACGCCCTGCGCGTATTTGGTGGAGCCGCTCTTGATGAGGTCGCCGAGGTAGGCGTAGTCCTCGACGTAGCGGCCGAGCGGATACGTGGTGCTGACGGCGGGGCCGTTGACGCTGGAGCCGCCGTTGCGGAGGGACCAGGCGGGGACGGTGCGGCCGGCGGTAGAGACGTTGTCCACGCCGGCGGTGGTGCCGTCGCGGAGGACGAAGCCGCCGATCATGCGGCGCACGGGGCTGGTGGCGTCGAGGGCGGAGGAGTAGCCATAGGGGCCGTAGACGGGGAGGCCGTCGATCATCCAGCCGATGATGGGCGAGTGGGCGGAGGGAGCGGAGGTGTCGCCCTCGGAGTAGACCTTGGTGGCGGCGTTGAAGGTGACGTTGTCGCCGAGCTGGTAACGGAGGGCGATGGGGTTGGCGTGGTTGTGGTAAACGCCCTGGTTTTGCTGGTGGGCGTAGCTCTTGTCGAAGGTGATGTATTCGTTGGCGTAGGCGTCGCGGTGCCACTGTCCGGTGCCGGGGGAGGATTCGGTGCCGTTGGCGTAGGAAAAGCCGTCGGTGGGGTCGAAGAGGGCGACGCCGTCGACGTAGAAGCCGGCGGCGGGCTGCATGACGCCGCCGACGTTGACGCCGCTGATGGTGGTCTTGGTGGAGGGGATGGCGCCGATGCTGCGCGGGAAGCGGACGAGGTAGCCCTGGTTTTTGGGGACGCTGACGAAGAGGGCGGACTTGGCGGCGTTGTCATACCACGGGCCCATCGTGTAGGTGGCAAGCGAGGGGGTGCGGACGTAGACCCAGTTCGTGGAGTAATCGATCTGCTGGGGGCCGGCGTAGGCGGGGGAGGATTGGCTGAGGGTGTTGGGGCCGCTGGTGCGGGTCCAGGTGGTCTTGGTGGAGTCGGCGAGGAGCTCGGCGTCGGTCTCGACGATGCGGGCGTAGCGGCCGGTGCGGGCCGTATACCAACTGGAGAGTCGGACGTCGGTCGCGGGCGCAGCGGTAGTGGAGACGGTGATACCGACCTGGACGGCGGTGGCGGAGACGAGGGAACCGTCGTAGGCGCGGACGGTGAAGGCGGCGAAGGTGCCGGTGGCGTCGGTGGCGGGGGTCCAGACGAGGGATTCGCCGGAGGCGAGCGTGGTGGTGCCGGGCACGACGGCGGAGCCGCTCTTCGTGAGGGTGCCGGAGGGGACGGACTCGATGCGGAAGGACGGCGTGGTGCCGTCGGGGTCGGTTTCGTCGGCGGCGGAAGCGAGGGTGTCGTAGGAAATAGTGAAGGCGGTATTTTTGACCGCTCCGGTGAGCGTCGACTCGGTGGTGAGCGTCGGCGCGTCGTTCACGGCGGCGACGGAGACGTAGGCGGTGACGGCGGAAGCGGAGGCGAGGGAGCCGTCGTAGGCGCTGATGGTGCAGGCGGCGACGGTGCCGTTGGCGTCGGCGGCGGGGGTCCAGGCGAGGGATTCGCCGGCGGCGAGCAGCGTGGTGCCGGCGACGACGGAGGAGCCGTTTTT
>CBIHRE010000746.1:0-2347 GCA_966212385.1 uncultured Akkermansia sp.
TCGCCGCCCAGGCCAACGAAGCCGACATCGACGGCGACCCGATTTCCTTCCGCATCGCCGCCGTCGCCTCCGGCACGCTCACCAAGGACGGCGTCGCCGTGGTCCCCGGCGTCACCACGCTATCCACCGGCGAGAGCCTCGTCTGGACGCCCTCCGCCAACGCCTCCGGCCTCATCACCGCCTTCAGCGTCCAAGCCTACGATGGCGCCCTCGCCTCCGCCGAGCCCATCGACGTCCGCATCAGCCTCACCGCCGTCAACGACGCCCCCACGCTCACCTCCATCGCCACCTTCTCCGGCGCGACCGAGGACACTCCCTTCGGCATCCACATGGCCAGCCTCGAGAACGCCGCCGACGAGGCCGACATCGACGGCACCTCGCCCTCCTTCCTCGTCGAAAGCATCCTCTCCGGCACCCTCACCAAGGGCGGCGTCGCCGTCGTTCCCGGCGTCACCACCATCGGCGAAGGCGAAACTATCATCTGGACCCCCGACGCCAACGCCAACGGCGCCATCGCCGCCTTCACCGTCCGCGCCTACGACGGCTCCCTCGCCTCCGCCGACGCCGTCACCGTCACCATCGAGGTCGCCGCCGCGAACGACGCCCCCACGTTCACCGGCATCGACATCATCCCCGGCGTCGAGGACACCGCGCTCACGATCCCCTACACCACGCTCGCCGCTCAGGCCAACGAAGCCGACATCGATGGCGACGCCCTCTCCTTCCGCGTCGTCTCCGTCTCCTCCGGCACCCTCACGAAAAACGACGCGCCCGTCGTCGCCGGCCTCACCACCGTCTCCGCCGGCGAAAGCCTCGTCTGGACGCCCCCCGCCAACGTCGCCGGCCACGTCACTCCCTTCACGCTCGAAGCCTGGGACGGCGCCCTCGCCTCCGCCACGCCCGTCGCCGTCCCCATCGACCTCGCCGCCGTCAACGACGCGCCCCTCCTCACCTCCTTCGCCACGCTGACCGACGGCCAGGAAGACACGTCTTACAGCATCCACATGTCCATCTTTGAGAACTCCGCCGACGAGTCCGACCCCGATGGCAACACGGTCGTCTTCCGCATCGAAAGCATCCTCTCCGGCACCCTCACCAAGGGCGGCGTCGCCGTCACCCCGGGCGTCACCACCGTCGGCGAAGGAGAAGCCGTCATCTGGACGCCCGCCGCCAACGCCCACGGCGCCCTCGCCGCCTTCACCGTCCGCACCTACGACGGCGTCCTCGCCTCCGTCGACGCCGTCACCGTCACCATCGACGTCGCCGCCGTGAACGATGCCCCCACGCTCACCACCGTCGCCACGCTCGACCGCGGCGCCGACGCCCGTCCGCTCACGTTCACCTTCGCCGAGCTCGCAACCGCCGCCGACGAGGCCGACGTCGACGGCGACACGCTCTCCTTCCGCATCGAAAGCGTCGGCTCCGGCACCCTCACCAAGAACGGCACCGCCGTCGACCCCGGCTCCACCACGCTCGGCACCGGCGAATCCCTCCTCTGGACGCCCCCCGCCGACGCCTCCGGCACCGTCTCCGCCTTCACCATCCGCGCCTACGACGGCTCGCTCGCCTCGTCCTCCGCCATCGCCGTGCCCGTGACCCTCACCGCTCCCGCTGCCCCCGTCATCACGGAAAACACCGGCTCCGACTACGTCTTCAACGGCGAGCCCTTCGACCTCGTCGTCTCCGCCACCGGCACCGGCCCGCTCGCCTACCAATGGTATAAGAACGGCTCGCCCATCTCCGGCGCCACCTCCGCCACCTACTCGATTCCCGCCACCATTCTCGGCCTCCACAACGGCACCTACACCGTCACGGTCACCAACGGCGCCGGCTCCGTCACCTCGGACCCCATCACGCTCATCGTCCTCGACAATTCCGACTACACCATGTGGGCGACCGAGTATTTCAGCCTGGAGGAGTTCATCGCCGGCACGATCACCGGCCAGACCGCCGACCCCGACGGCGACGGCCTGCCCAACCTCGCCGAATATGCCTTCGGCCTCCACCCCCGCGAAACCAACGCCTCCCCGATCACCGTATCCGTCGTCTCCGGCCACCTCCAGATCACCTTCCCCCGCCTGATTGAAGGCGACCCCGACCTGACCTACACCGTCGAAGTCTCCTCCGACCTCGTCACTTGGACCTCGGGGGCCTCCGCCACCACCGAGCTCTCCGCGACACCCATCCCTGAAACCAACCTCGAACGCGTCACCGTCCGCGACCAAACCACCCTCACGACCCGCCGCTTCATCCGCGTCCGCGTCGAGTTGGATTAAGGCCCGGACCTTTTAGCCGCAGAGCAGCGGTGTTAACGAGCAAGGGTGAAGTTGGGGTCGGCGATTAGCCG
>CBIHRE010000747.1:0-2346 GCA_966212385.1 uncultured Akkermansia sp.
CGCCTTCAGTCCCGACGGGAAGCGCTTCGCGTATCAGGCGAAGAAAGCGAACCGGTGGATCCTGGTGGTCGATGGACAGGAAACGATCGCGTGCGATGAATTTTCAAAGGACGCGCCGCTCTTTTCCCGGGACGGAACGCGGCTCGCGCAGGGCGTGCGTGTGGAGGGAAAATGGCGGATGCTGGTCTGGTCGGGCACGGGCTTGGGCGCGGAGCCGGCGTCGCCGGGAGGCGATTTCGCGAGCGGCGCGGGGCTTCCGGTTTTCAGCCGCGACGGTCGGACGCTGGCCTTCGTCGGCTCTCTGGGGGCAAAGCGCGTCGTGGTTAAGGACGGCGTGCGCGGCCCGGAGTTCGACGCGGTGGCGGCCCTCACGCTCAGCCCGGACGGGGCGCGGATCGCCTACGAGGCGGGGCGTTTTTACCCGGACGATCCATCGCGCAAGGACACTTGGTTTCCCGTGGTCGACGACCGGGTCTGCCCGGAATTTGACGGGCTCGCGCGCGGCACCCTGCTGTTCAGCGAAGACAGCCGGCACTTCGCCTATGCGGCGGCGCAGGGAGAAAAGCGGGCGGTCGTGGTGGATGGCACGCGGGGGGCGGCATACCGCTCGGTTTGCTCGCTCTACCCGGCGGGGGTGGGCGGTTTTGAGGTGATCGTGGTCGGCGAGGACTTGATGCGAATGAACTGGCGCCCGACATCCGGGCAGGCGGCGGGGTCGGTGGCGTGGATACGGCAGGCCGGCCGTCAATGAAGGCGCGGAGGCGGATGCTTTTGCCGGTCGCGATGCTGGCGGCGGCTTTGTCGATGATGGTGTTCGCGTCGCGTGGGCATAGGTCCGCGGCGCGACAGACAGGATTAACGGAGCGGGAAGTTCCGGAGCCGCTTTCGTCGGTGCGTTGGGTGAAGATGCCGGCGAGCGGGCCAAGTCCGGTTCATAGCGTGGCGGAGAAGGCTTCCGGGCGTCCGCGGGTGGGATCCTTGTTTGCCGAGTGGGCTCGGGAGGCGCCGTCCGAGGCGGCGGAGTTCGCGCTGGGACTGGACGACGACATGCGGCGCGAAGCTTTGCTCGGCGTGATGCGGGTCTGGGGTGAACGCGACGCGGCGCGGGCGCTGGGTTGGGCAGCGGCGGCGGTTTTCCCCGACGCGCGGGAACGCGAGGTGGCGATGTCGATGGCCTGCACAAGCGCGGCGCATCGCGATCCGAGGGCCGCGGTGGAGCTCGCGTTGCGGCATGGCCTGGATGATTTTGAAAACGGCGTTTTAGAGGCTCTGGTGGCGCAATGGGCCGAGGTCGATTTGCTCGCCGTGTCGGTTTGGGTGGAGGCGCGGGAGCCGGGCGCGGGACGCGATGCGCTGGTGGAGAGCGTGGCGCTGACGATCGCGGACGCGGATCCCGCCGAGGCGATGCGCTGGGCCTTGGCGCGCGGCAAAGCGGGTTCCGCGAGGGAGCGCTTGGTGGCGGCGTTGGCGGAGCGGGTGGTGGTGCGAAATCCGACGCTCGCGAAAGAGTGGATCGAATCGTTGCTCGCGGGGCCGGCGAGGGAGCGAGCCGCGGGACGCATCGCACGGCCGCGCGGGGCCGGATAAGGCGGCGTCGCCTACTCCCGTAGCGAGTAGCC
This sequence comes from uncultured Akkermansia sp., assembly GCA_966212385.1. Lineage (GTDB taxonomy): Bacteria > Verrucomicrobiota > Verrucomicrobiia > Opitutales > Opitutaceae > IMCC26134_A. Next base: position 1,620 of record CBIHRE010000747.1, read on the forward strand.
GAGGCCGCGGTGGGTGACGATGGGATCGGTGTCGTCGGGGGCGACGGCGCGGAGCTTGGCGCGGAGGGTTTTCACGTGGGCGTCGACGGTGCGGTCGAGGCTCGCCTCAGGCTCGTCCCAGGCGGAGGCGAGAAGTTGTTCGCGGGTAAAGACGCGGCCGGGTTGGCCGAGGAAGGTTTTTAAAAGGCGATACTCAATGCGGGTCAGGTCGAGGGGACGCCCGCGGTAGGCGATGCGGCAGCGGAGCTCGTCGTGGGCGAAGGGGCCGGCGGAGGCGGAGGACACGGCGGGCGTCGGCGCGGGGAGCGGCACCGGGGGAACGGACGCGGAAATCGACGCGGGCGCGGGGGCGACGCGGCGGAGGATGACTTTGATGCGAGCGGTGAGCTCGCGGGGGCTGAAGGGTTTGACGAGGTAGTCGTCGCCGCCGATTTCGAGGCCGACGATGCGGTCGATCTCGGACGAGCGGGAGGTGAGAAAGACGATGGGCAAGTCGTGGCCGGAGGCGCGGAGCTGCTTACAGAATTCGAAGCCGTTGGCGTCGGGCAGGCCGACATCGAGGACGAGCAGGGCGAAGGGCTGGGCGCGGAGCGCGGCGAGGCCTTCGGCGGCGGTGGGGAACCAGCGCGGGGAAAAACCTTCAGTCGCGAGCGCGTAGAGCAGGGTGTCGGCGATGGCGGGTTCGTCCTCGATGATCAGGATGGCGGGGGTGCTCATGGGCGCGGCG
>CBIHRE010000748.1:0-2337 GCA_966212385.1 uncultured Akkermansia sp.
CAGGCGGTAGTAGGCGTCGGGCAGGTAGGTGCTGGACGGGTGGTCCTGGACGAATGCTTGCAGCGATGTCTCGGACTTGGCGTAGCGCTCGGCGTCGGAGGTGTCGAGGAACCAGGTGAGCGCGGAGCGGTAGGCGGCATTTTGGGCCCATTCGCCTTGCGGGAACTCGCGGACGTAACGGTCAAACATGTCGCGGGCGCCGGCCCAGTCGCGTCGGGAGAAGCGGGCGAGGCCGAGCTGGAATAGCACCCGCTCCCGGAGCTTGCCTTGGCTCTGCTGGATGGCCGATCCGAAGAAACTTTCCGCCTGGGATGTCTGTTGCAGATCGAGCGCGAACTGCCCGCCGAGGACGGCGATCTCGGGAGCGAGGGCGTGGTCGGGGAAGGTGTCGAGGAATCGCCGGCTGAGGGCGAGGGCGTCGGCGGGCCGGCCGGCTTGCTGCCGCGCGAGAATCAGGCCGTGAAGAGCGTAGGCGCGGTCGGGCGAATCGGGAAAGCGGGCGAGAATCTCCTCGTAGAGGACGATGGCCTCCCAAGGTTCGTCGAGTTCCAGATGGCAACGGGCTTGCCGGAGGAGGCGTGGAAGGTCGAAGGCCGGCTGCTTCTCGACCTGGTCGAGGACGGCGCGAGCCGTCTCGAGGCGGGCGGCCAAGGCGTCGCGATTGGCGAGCTGGGCGCCGGTGGCGCCGAGATCGCCCGCGATCCGGGCGCGGCGGTGCAACTGATCGAGCTCGCGAACTCGACGAGTCTGGTCGGCGAGGACCTCCGTCCGGTCGGCGGACGTCTGCAGGAGCTCGAGAGCGGGCGCGAAGGAACGCTCTGCGAGCAAGGCGTCGGCGACCTCGACCGCCAGCCCCGTGAGGGCGGCGTAGTTGTCTATGCCACGGGCTCCGCCCTCGATGGCGCGAAGGGTGCGGAGGGTTTGCAGGGCTTCGTCGACGCGGCCGGCCTTGAGCAGCGACTGGGCGAGGCCGAAACGGGCGTTGTCGATCTGCTCGCCGACGGGATAGAGGCGAATGTAGTCGCGGAAGGCCTCGGCGGCGCCGGCGGCGTCGCCTTTGAGCAGCTTCGCGCTGGCGAGGGTGAAATGCACCGAATCGAGCCCGGGGCCGGGCTGGGCGACCTTGACCAGTTCCTCGAAACGGGCGATCGCGGCTGCGTAGTCTTTTCTGGAATACGCGCTGGCGCCCTCCTTGAACAGCTCGTCCGGAGTCCGCGTGGCCGCCTGGACGTGGGTGCTCAGGCCGGCGATGACCGCGAGCAAAAGAAGGGGCCGGCGGGGCGGCCGTCGGTGCGGGGCGGGGTGGGGCATTTGCGGTCGGAGACGCGTTCGGGGACCTGATTTGTCCTTGGGCGGGGGGATTGAACGGGCGGCGACGAGCCGTCTTGGCGAAGACTCGTCGCGGCGAGCGTGACGCGGGCGTCAGCGGGTGATGAGAACGCGGTAGAAGCGGCGGGGTTCGGAGGGATTGTAGGGCGTTTCGAATACGATCGGCGAGCCATCGCCGAAGACGGAATCGCCCACGTTCTGCCAGGAGCCGGAGGCGAGGTCGGTGCTGGTCTGGAGCTGATAGCTGTGGCCGGCGACGGAGGTGGCGGTGGTGAGGGTGGCGGTGGCGGGGCTCTCGCCGGAGGCGGGCGTGATCGCGAAGGCCGGCGTGGTGGACTCGGCCCCGCTGATCATGGCCGACTCGGGCGTGGCGGCAAGCTCGGCGGAGGCGGGGCCGTCGTAGACGGAGTTACCGGCGGAGACGACGTAGTAATAGGTCGTGCCGTAGCTGAGCCCGGAGTGGGCTTGGCTCGTGGCGGAGAGGCCGGAGGCGAGCGTGGCGTAGGGGCCGCCGCTCACGGTGGAATACTTCACGGTGTAACGCGTGGCGTTGGGCACGGCGTTCCACGAGAGATCGAGCGAAAGCGGGCCGGGGGTGGCGGCGAGGTTTTGCGGAGCCGCCAGCGGCGAGGCGTAGAGGGCGATGTCGGAGGCGCTCAAGGCCTGGCTGTAGAGGCGGAAGTCGTCGAGCGAGGCGTCGAGGTAGGGGTCGTTGAATTGCGACTTGCCGAGGTAATTCTGAGTGGTCGTGCCGAGGTCGGAGGGGTTGAGGGCGACGGTGCCGGAGCCGGCGAGGGAGCCGTTGACGTAGAGGCGAACGGTGGTGCCGGAGCGTGTGACTGCGACGTGGGTCCAGGCGCCGGTGACGAGGGCGACGGTGCCGCTCACGTTTTGCTCGGCGACGGTGGTGGAACGGATGCCGAAGCGGAGTTTGGCGGCGCTACCCCCGGTGCCATACTGGGTGGTGAGGAACATGTAGTTCGTCGTGCCCGTGCCGAAGTCGAAGAT
>CBIHRE010000749.1:0-2335 GCA_966212385.1 uncultured Akkermansia sp.
AAACATCCGGGGTGGGTGAATTGGGCATGCGCAAGCGACGCGGCTCCAAATGCGAGCGCCACGCAGGCCATCGCCAAGATGAATCTGGAGATTTCTGTCGGTTTCATTTTTGATGCCGGAGCGTAAAACTGCCACGCGGTCAGCGATGGACGCATCGCGCAACTCCAGCGCGAGGTGGTGGACGGTGCAGGCTCAAAGCCACTACCAGTTCAGCGCTTCCTTTCGAATTAATAACTCGGCTTACCCTTGGAAGACGCCAATCGCAGAACGCCTCGACCATTCTCAAAATCAAAACGAAAATTTGCGGGATCAGCCACGCCTCCTTCGATGCGGATATGCCCATCCCTAATATAACTATCAAACATCTCACGAGTTGCTCCCGCCAGAGAGATAGCTCCATCACTGCCCGCGTTGAAGGTGATGTAAGCGTCCGACTGCGGATGTTTGCCAAAGGTCAACCGCGAGGAGTTGGTTTGTTCGAAAACTCCATTGCCAAGACCGATCGTCATGATGCCCGCCGCTGGACCATCATCGGGCACGAAGGAAGTGCCGAGTGGGCTAGTGACGCGCAAGACACCACCAGTGATATACACTAAGCCGCTTCCGCCACACCGGCCGACGTTCAAACCACCCGCCAGAAAACGTTCCGAAGACGCCGGAATGCCCACCTCGGGACCACCCGCGCATTCGACAATCAGCGCCCCCCCGCTGAGGAAGATCGCTCCCTTGGCGCTCTGCTTGGCCGAGGCCGTATTGCCCACCCGGAAAAAGCGTTCTTTATCCAATGTGCGGCTAGTATTTGAAATGCGCAAGACCCCGCCGCTGATGTGGATCGTGCCCACTGTATTGGTCCCTAGTTGCGCCACAATGGCGGACCAATAGCTGTAGATCCTGAGCGTGCCTCCACTAATTTCCAGGCGCCCTGATCGGTCTGCTAGCCCAACGACGAATTGACCGGTTTTACCGTCCGGCGCGCCCACGATGGTTTCGCCGTCCGCCTCAGTATAGCGCAACGCGGAAAGAGATTCGTTCAGAATATAGAAATTCTCCGCCCGGGCATTGAAAATCCCCGCCGTGAACGTGCCGCCTTGCCAGTTGGCCGCGACACCAAATTGCGAATTGACATTACCAACCCAATCGGCGGAAAAAGCGACCGTGTTTAAAACGCAGAGAGCGACAGCCACCGCTCGGGCGCGACTGGCGAATGTGGAGTAGGATAGATACATGACGATATGGGGTATTAAGAAGAAGCCGGACGCGTTATACAGACTCCGAACGGACCGGAGGGGGTGGAAGAACCCGGAGAGACCGCACTCAAGTCTGGGTCTCAATTTGAGAACATGGGTAAATAGTTGCGGGAATACTCCAGAGTCGGAGATCGCTGTTTCGATTGCAGCTCTTTTAGTGCTTACTGTATTAGGCAGCACGCAATCAGGCCCGTCCCCTGAGCAGGTTAACCGCGTAACCATATAGCAAAAGGCATATCGCGAACACTTAGATATGGAGCCCCTCGACCAGCCCGTCAGAGGTTGATCGGCGCGGCGACGCGACAATGAGGGGCGGCAGGCGACCACAGACGGCGTCGAAATCGCCAGCCACGCAGGTAAGATAAGCAGGTGGAGCCTCCAAGCATTCGCCGGGAACCAAGGTCTTGGTTCCACGTCCGACCTCCCGGTCGAAGATGCCACCGGAAAGGGAGATACTGTCGTTTTGGCAGGCAAGCTCCAGTTGCCAAGAATCCGCCCGACCGATCTGCGCGGCCCAAGTGATGCCGGCTTCGGCGTCTTCCAATGCAACGAAAGGCACTCGCTGGCGGAGGGGTATGGCGCCGACCTGCTCAAAACCTATGCTGAAGCGACCGTTGCCGGACCACGAATATCCAAAATGAAACTGTTCGAGCGTTTCGACCACATGGCGGCGCTCAGCGCCCCGAGCGGACCGAAAGCGGTAGATGCGCAGGCGGCGAGTGGCGGCCTCCGTGACGAAAGTTTTCATTCCGCCCATCGAGAAACTGCTGAGAAATTCAAGTGTCACCGGCTCCACTCCATCGTTGAGGAAACTTGTCTCAATAGTAACGGCCTCATCCCCCTCGTGCCACGAGAGTCGATGCTCGATCCAATGCCCGGCCTGCCGGTCAACCAGATCGGTTATCACGCTCGTGAGCGTGCCATCGACTTCTCGCCTCTGGCCTGCGAAGCAAAACGCCGCGCTGCCCGGGGCCGAACGCGCTGCATGGGCAAAGGCGCCGGGATAGCCGCCGCCGATGCGTTTCACCTGCACGAGCGGATCGAGCACGCTGGCGGGGGAAGGCAAGGATTCGCAGCCGGGGTTTGTG
>CBIHRE010000750.1:0-2329 GCA_966212385.1 uncultured Akkermansia sp.
GTGCTGGAAGCGATGCACAAGGGCGTGCCGGTCGCGCAAATCGACTACCGCGCGGCTCCGCTCTACGTGGCGAGCGCCTGGGAGATCCGCTGCGCCGAGCATATCCCCGGCGTCGTCCAGGAACTGCTTTATCCGCCGCCGCAGAAACTTGCCTGGCAGGACGCCTGTTACGCCGACGAGCTCGAGCGCGGCGACGCCACCTCGGCCCTAGTCAAGGTCCTGGAGGAAGCGATCTCCCGCCCGCGCCTTTCCCCCGAATCTCCGGAGCCGGCTCCCACTCCCGACCGACCCGACGGCCGTCTCGACTACCGGCAGGTCCATTCCGAACTCAGCGCCTTCTCCGTCGGCTCCGCCCCGGTCTTGCAATACGAGCTCGCGGCCGCGCACCACCTCCTCCGTCACACCCGCAACGAAAAAGGCTTTCTTCAGCGCGACGCCATCGAGTTTACCGAGGCGCTCGCCGGCGCCGACGTCGCGCGCTCGCGGGTGTTTTCGCTCGTCGACCAGCTCGCGGGCGCGGGCCGGGAAGGGGAGGCCTCGGTGGAGTTCGTCGGAATCGAAGGGCGCGGAGTGCGTTCGCTCGTGACCGCTTCGCCTTCACGCCTGACCTACGCGATTCCAACCGGCCAAGCGGGCAAACTCAGCCTGGCGCTCTCGATCCATCCCGGCGATTGGGCGCACCCGGACTCGGGCCCCTGCCGCTTCGTCATCACCGCGGACGAGCAAACCCTGCTCGACGCCACCCTCGATCTCCGCGACAGCCCCGATGATCGCAAATGGTGGTGGTTCGAGTTCCCCGTGCCCGCCACCGGCCACGGCGCGCACACGATCCGCCTGGAATCTTCCGGGGTGGACGGCCACGCCCATCGACGCGCGGTCTGGCGCTCGCCCGCCTTTGTCTGGCTCGAGGAGCCGGAAAACGCAGGGGCCAGCCCAGGCTTCCGCCCGCGTTTCTCCGCCGGCTGCGAGTTCTACGTCCCGGGGCGCACCGTCGCCTGAACCATCCGCATTCCCCGCCATGCCCGGCCTCACCCAGCGCAGCGCGCTCATCCTGAATTTCACGGGGAACGTCTACCATTGGGGCTGCCACGGCACCTCGGCCGAGATTTATCAAACCCTGCTCGAGCGCGGGTATCAGGTGAACTGGCTCGATGTCCGCACCACGCACACGCTCACGCCGCAGCCGGAGGGGCTCGCGGACTTATCCTCCGTCTCCTTCATCGCCACGTTCTTCAAGATGCACCCGAACCTCGAGTTCGCGCTGCGCGAGGCCGATCTCGTCGTCGTCAACGGCGAGGGCACGCTGCACCATCTGAACCGCGCGCCGCTAAACCTGCTCTTTCTCATGCACGCCGCGCGGAATCTTTTCCGCAAGCCGGTGCACCTGATCAACCACTCCTTCTTCCCCTTCGGGAACGACGCTCCTCACGAAACCGCCGACACGCTCTACGCCGCGGTGGCTCGTTCGCTCACGCGCGTCGTCCCCCGGGAGCCGGCCTCCCGCGGCATCCTCGCCCGCCTCGGCATCGCCAGCGAGCAGGGCTTCGACTGCCTGCCGCGTTACATCGCGCGCCATCGTTTTCCCGCCGCCAGCAATCCCGACGGGCCGATCTTGCTCTCCGGCGGAGTCAACATGGGGCCAAACAACACCGCGCGTATCGCCGAGGCGCTGCGCCCCCTGCTCGCGAACCGCCGCCACTGTTTCCTCGCGGGCGCCAAAACCAATCCGGCGCCCGAAGACGCCGGCATCTTCTCGCAGCTCCGAGCCCACTTGCCGGACTTGGAACTGATCGAAGCGTCGAGCATGGAAGCATGGCTGGGCGCGATCGCCTCCGCGTCCTGTCTCGTTTCAGGACGCTACCACCACTCCCTCGCGGCGGCCGCCTTGGAAACCCCCTTCGTCGCTTTTCCAAGCAACACGCCCAAGATCGACGCGACCTGCGCCTATCTCGATCTGCCGCCGCCCATTCCCTACGAGGCCGCGGACTTCGTGCCGCGCCTGCACGGAGCCGTTTCCGCGGCGCTCGCCCGACGTGCGCCGGTCGTTTCGGAAGCGGCTCGCCGTCGGATGATTGAAGGCGCCGAGGCCAATTTCGCCGGCATCTGAAGACAAGCCCCGCACGCCGCGCCGCGCTTAAGAAAGCGTCGGGGGTGCCGATTTCCGCGCTAATGGATACGCGGAAACCAGTCCTTCTGTGCACCGTCGCCGTGGCGTTGATCGGCCTCCTGCACTTGGCGTCAGACAGGTCCCAGCCCGCATCGTCACCACAGCCCTCCCCCGCCGCCACAACCGCCCCACCCCCCCCAGCGCCACCCCCTCCCATCTCGC
>CBIHRE010000751.1:0-2326 GCA_966212385.1 uncultured Akkermansia sp.
CGCTTTCGCCTCGCGGATGGCGCGGCCGCGACTTTTTTGCCATCCGCATGCTTATCGCCTGGACCACCGTTTCCACGCCCGCCGAAGCCGAGCGTCTCGCCGACGCCAGTATCGCCCAAAACCTGGCCATTTGCGCGCAGGTCGAGGGGCCGATCCATTCGCACTACGTCTGGCAGGGACGCAAAACCGCCGCGCAGGAATGGCGCCTTACCTTCAAATTTCTCGAGGAACAATCCGCCGCCCTCTCCGCCTACATCCAATCTGCGCATCCTTACGACACCCCGGAGTGGATCGTGGTGCAGGCCGATCGCGTGGGAGAAAAATACTTGTCATGGGCCCGGGCGCCCCGTAGCTCCGTCAACCTTTAATCCGTTTCCAACCCTCGACCTTTTCAAAGTCATGTCCCAACACGCCAGCCTCCAAGGTGCCAAAGGCATCGTCATCAAACGCAACGTCCTCAAGCGCTTCGAGCGCGTCGCCACCCTGAAAAAGCGTGGTCAGTGGAAGGAAGGCGACCGCATCATGGGTCTCCGCAAGACCAAGCCCGACGTCTAAGACTTTCCCCGGAGCCCTCTCCCGATTTTCTCCCGCAGGCCGGCCTTGTGCCGGCCTGCTTTTTTTGCGTCTCTCCGCCCGATGCTCGACCTGATCAAGAAGCTAATCGACTTCATCCTGCACATCGACGCGCACCTCGCGCAGATCATCGCCGACTTCGGCGTCTGGACCTACGGCATCCTCTTCCTGATCATCTTCGCCGAAACCGGGCTCGTCGTCACCCCCTTCCTCCCCGGCGATTCGCTCCTCTTCGCCGCCGGCGCCTTCTGCGCCAAGCCCGAGACCGGCCTCAACGTCCACCTCATGGCGCTGCTCCTCTTCGTCGCGGCCGTGATCGGCGACTCGCTCAACTACGCCATCGGCGCCCGCCTCGGCCCCGCCGTCTTCAAGCGCCAGGACTCCCGCCTGCTCCGCCGCAAGCACCTCGAGCGCGCCCACGCCTTTTTCCAAAAATACGGCGGTCGCGCCATCATCCTCGCCCGCTTCGTCCCCATCGTCCGCACCTTCGTGCCCTTCGTCGCCGGCGTCGGCGCCATGGATTACCGCCGCTTCCTGCTTTTCAACGTCATCGGCGGCTTCGTCTGGATCTACTTCTTCACCTACGCCGGCTACCTTTTCGGCGGCGCCGAGATCGTGCAGAAGAACTTCAAGCTCGTGATTCTCGCCATCATTTTCCTCTCCGTGCTGCCGATGGTCTTCGAAGCCTGGCGCGCCTGGCGCGAAAACCGTAACGCCGCCCCCGCCGCGCCCTGACGCGCGCCGGCCCGCGCCCGCCGCCCTTGCAGATCGATCACGAGCGCCGCGCGGCGTCCTTCGCCCTCGGCGAGTTCGCCGCTTTCACCACGGGCCCCCGCTCGCCCGACGGCGGCCCCGCAGGCCGTTGGCGCGCCGAGCTCGGCACCCATTGGCATCGTGAAAAACGCGCCGCGCTCGAAAACGCCCTGCCCGGCCTCGCCGCCGTCTCGCCCTCGTCCGCCGAGCGCCCGCTCCCGGACGCCCCACGCTTCGAGCTTCCCATCCGCGGCGCCCTCGCCCATCGGGGCTGGCTCCTCGAACTAGAAGGCCGCCTCGATCAATCGTTCCCCACCGCCGACGGCGCCCACCTGCGCGAACTCAAGACCACACTCGAGCGCCTGCCCCGCCCCGCCGAGGACCTGCGCGCCGCCCACCCCGAGCACTTTCACCAACTCGGCCTTTACCTCGCTCTTTCCGAACTCGCCGAGCCCGCCCGCCGTTTCACCGGCGAACTCCTCTACGTCGAGGCCGGCACCGGCCTCGAGCAAAGCGTCCTCTTCACCGCAGCCGACCGCGTCGCGCTTACCGCCCACCTCGACGCCGTCGCCGATTTTCTCGAGCAACGCCGCTCCGCGCTCATTCGCCTGCGTTCGCTGCGATGGACGCCCGCCTTCGCCGAGCCGCGACCCGGTCAGGAAACCATCGTCCCCGACCTCGCCGCCGCGCTCAGCTCCCCTGACCGCGCCCCGGTCGTTCTCCAGGCCCCGACCGGGTTCGGCAAAACCGGCGTCCTCCTCGAAGCCGCGTTCTCCGCGCTCCGCGCCGGCCAAGCCGACCGCCTCGTCTATCTCACGGGCAAATCCACCGGCCAACTCCACGTCCTCGCCACCCTGCAAAAGATGCTGGCCCCGTGGCACGGGCGTCCCGCCCGTGAGGACGACGAGGCGTCCCGCCTCGTCGCCTCCGCCGCCCCCGCGCTGGTCGCCTGGAACCTCCGCCCAAAGCGCGAGCACTGCATCAACGACGTCTACCACTG
>CBIHRE010000752.1:0-2323 GCA_966212385.1 uncultured Akkermansia sp.
TTGATCGCGGGGCTGCCGAAGAGCGCGGCCAGGCTGACCGAGGCGCCGCCGGGGGTGTCGTCGATGGGAACGGGTTCCGAGAGCAGGACGCGGAATTGGCCGACGGTGGAGTTGACGATGTCCTTCTGGGTGGAGGCGGCGTCGGGGTCTTCCTCGGCGAGGGAGAAGAGGTAGGCTCCGGAGAGCGGGGCGCCGCGGCTCCAGAGGCCGGCGTCGGAGGCGGCGGTGTAATGGTCGCAGGCCTCCTCGATGAGCGTGCGCGCGGCGAGGCGGTCGGCGGAGCGCGCGGCGGTGGGCGGCAAGGGGGTGAGGAAGGCGGGGTTTTTCGCGACGAGCTGGGAAAATTTCGCGTCGAGAAGGGAGGGTTTGATGGGGAGGTTGAAGTTGTAACTCGGGCTGAGGCGGCGGATGGCTTGGAGGAACTTCAACTCGGCGATGAGGAGCTGGGCGTCGGGGTAGGCGATGACGATGTCGCGTGCGGAACCGGTTTCCTCGGGCGAGAGGGCGAGGGACAAACCCGTGGACGCGGCGGCGAGGTCGGCGATCGCGGGCGCGAGGGTGGCCGAGTCGACGTTGATGGCGAAGCCGATGAAGTCGGAGAAGTTGGCCGTGCTCGCGAGGCGGGGGAGGGTGATGGCGCCGGCGCGGGCGTTGCGCACGACGATGGAGGCGGGGAGCGTCGCGGTCGGGGTGAAACGAAGGTTTCCGCCGGAGACCACGAGGCCGATGGTGAGATTGCTTTTCGGCGGGAGCTGAACGGTAAAACTGCCTGGATTGGCGCCGGGGCGGAGGAAGCTGGCCGGGGTGCTGGCGTCGAGGTCGAAGGGGTCGGGGATCTGAGGCTCCAGCGAGTGGAAGGCGGGGAGGACAAAGATCTCGGTGGGGAAGCCAGGCGTGGCGAGGGCGAAGCCGAGGAGCTGGCCGTCGAGGTAGAGGGCGGCTTCGTAGAGCGGCGCGGCGCCTTCGGGCTGGGTGATCGTGAAGGTGAGCGGAGCGGAGGCAGCGCCGGTGTTTTCGAAGGCGATGCTCGGCTGGGCGCCGCCGGTCACATAGAGATTAAGCTCGGGGTCGTGTTGATAAAAAGCAGGGCCGGCGGTGGTGAAGCCGGGGATGGGGACGCCGCCTTGATGGGACAAAAAGAAGGCCGGGCGCGGGAAGCGGACGGCGAGGTCGCCCGTCGCCGGATCCAGTCGCGCGACGTTGGCGCCGAATTTGGTGCGCAGGAAGCCGGGGAAGCTGTCGCTGGCGACGAGGCCGACGCGGGCGATGGCGCGGAGCACGCGCGCGTCGTCGTAGGCGGGGGTGTTGGCCGGTGCGCCGTCGAGGACGGGATCGAGGGCCGATTTCATCGCGGCGAAATCACCGGCGGCGAGGGCCGCGCGGGCGTCGGATACGGCGTCGGGACGAGCGGGCGAGGCAAACGCGAGAACGCCAAGCAAGGCGGCAAGGATGCGACGAGGGACGGACGGTGTCATGGTGTGGGAGAGTGGACGGAGGATGCGGATCGGGGAGGCGCGGGCTCTTGATCGGCGCGGGAGACCGGCGTGGGCGCGGTTTCTCCGTGGGCGCTTTCACCGGAGGAGGCGGCCTCGTCTGGAACGATTTGCCCGGTCGTGACGAGGGAGCGGGCTTGGGGAAGGGGACGAAGATCGATGCGCAGCCTCTCGGCGCCGTCGTGCGCGATGCGAAGCAGAAGGGGCTCGGAGGGCTTGGCGCCGTCGGAGGCGAGCGGGCGGACGAAGCCGGAGAAACTTGTTTCTCCGATGGACGGGCTGCGCAGGAAGATGAAAACGCGCCCGTCGGGCAGCGTGAGCAGGAAATCGGTGGCGCCGGGCGATTGGCGCCAGGCGGCGAGTTCCTTGAGCAGGCGGGCCCAGTCATCGGGCGTGCAGGGCTGGTCCTGAAGCGAGAGGGTGGGCGACTCGATTTCGACGCCCGGCGCGGGCACGCGGAAGGGACCATGACGGACGTAACGCGGCGCGATGGACGCGGCTTCGAGGCGGGCGAGCGGTTCCTCGGTGACGCTCGAAAAAAACGTGATGGCGGGGCTGGTCGCGAGCGGGGGCGCGGCGAGGACCAGCGTCGCGGCTGCGATCGCGAGTGCGACGAAGACGAGGCGGGAAAACGGGAAGCGAAGGACCATCCTTAGGCGCGGGATGCAAGCGTATGGCCAAAGCTCGGCGAGATGCAAATCTCCAGAACCCGCAGACTTCGCCAGCCCGACCTAGGGCGCGGGAGAGACGGCTTCAGGACGTGGGCGCTGAGAGGGCCGCCGGGAGAAGTTTGATTTTTCCTCGAAAGCGGACCGGGACATACCTGCGTT
>CBIHRE010000753.1:0-2316 GCA_966212385.1 uncultured Akkermansia sp.
TTCGGGGGCGGGTTTGGCGGCGGGCGGGAAGACGACGGCGATGATGCCGATGCCCTTGGTGTCGGAAGGCGCGGCGAAGCTCTCGACCCGGGCCCAGGAGGCGCCGTGGTCGGCGGAGCGCCAGAGGCCGTCTTTGCGGCTGCCGACGTAGAGGATGTTGGGCGAAGCGGGATCGACGGCGAGGCGCTCGCCGTTGGAGCGGCCGAGGTCGTTGCCGCCGAATTTGAAGGGCATCGGCGTGATCTGCCAGGTGGCGCCGCGGTCGGTGCTGCGGAGGATGGAGCCGTTGCCCGACCAGTCGTTGGTGTAGGAGCCGGCGGCGAGGTAGACGCGGTCGGGGTCGGTCGGATCGAGACCGATGCTTTCGATGCCGGTGAGCGTCCATTGGTCCTGGTGGATCCAGTCCGTGATCGGTATCCAGCGACGCGATACGGGGTCGAGGCGGTAGGCGCCGCCCACGTCGGTGCGGGCGTAGGCGAGGCCCTTTGCGGCGGGGTGGAGGACGATGCCGGTGACGAAGCCGCCGCCGCCGATCTCGACCGAGCGCCACGCGTAGGGCTCGGGGGACCCGGGGGCGGAGGCGACGGGAGCCGCCGACGATCCCGCAAGGACCAAGGGGATCATCGGGAGGGCGAGCAGGGCGAGACGACGGAGCATACGCGAGCTTGGAGGGGGTGCGGGCGGGCGAGGGGTTGGATGAGGAGAAAAACCGCGCGAGGCAAAGAGGCGGACCTTTTTCTCCTTGCGGTAATCCCTCCTATTGGATTTATGGTTAAATCACAGGCTTGGCTTTAACCTGTCAAGCTGCGTGTTATCCCTTTCGCCCCTGTCTCTCCGTCTTGAAACCCCCTTTATTCAGACCGCCACCGCTTTTGGCCGCCGCGCTTCTGTCGGCCTTGTTGCTTACCGTGTTGTGGTTCTTGTCGCCCTCGCGCGACGAGCGGGCGCCGGAGGCGGGCGTGGTCGAGATCTCGTATATGGGGCCGGGCGGGCCGGTGTCGGAGGCCTTGGGCGACATGGTGCGGGCCTTCGAGGAGGAGAGCCGCCGCGCACATGCGGCGGATCCCTCGAAGCCGGTCTATCGCGTGATCAGCGGGCAAAACGCCTCGCGCGGCATGACGGGCGACCCGACGCGGTTTTTGCTCGGTGTGGCGGGGGGCATGCCGCCGGACGTGATCTACTTCGACCGCTTCGCGGTGGCGGAGTGGAGCGCGCGGGACGCGTTCCATGATCTGACGCCGTTCATCGAGCGGGATGTGGCGGTCGGGCGTTCCGACGCGATCCGCCGAGAGGACTATTATCCGGCGACTTGGGACGAGGTCGTATTTCGCCATCCGACCACCGGCGTGACGGGCCTTTACGGCATCCCCGACGCCTTCGAGTCCCGGGCGCTGATCTACAACAAGGATCTGTTGAAGCGCGCCGGCTACGTGGACGAGCGCGGCGAGGCGCGGCCGCCGCGCACGTGGGAAGAGTTGTCCGACATGGCCGAGAAGCTGACCGAGCGCGACGAGGCGGGGCGCATCCGGCGGCTGGGTTTCGCGCCGCTGGTGGGGGCGGCCACGCTCTATCTTTACGGGTGGCAAAACGGCGCCGAGCTGCTGAGCGAGGACGGCCGCCGCGTGACCTTGAACCATCCGCGTTTTGTCGAAGCGCTGGACTGGATGAAATCGGTCTACGACCGGGTCGGCGGCGCGGGCAACGTGGCCGCCTTCGACTCGGTGGCGCAACGCGGGGAGCTGGACGCGTTCGTGGCGGGTCAGGTCGCCATGAAGCTCGATGGTTTCTGGACCGCGCAGCTGGGTTTCGCGCAATACGGCGACCGTCTCAACTACGGCGTGGCCACGCTGCCCATGCCGAAGCGTGAGCTCGAGGCCGGTCGCCAGCCGGTCGGCTGGATCGGCGGTTGGTGCTACGCCATCCCGCGCACGGCGCGGAATCCCGAGGCGGCGTGGGAACTGGTGCGTTTTCTCTCGTCGCCTCGGGCGCGTCGCATCTTCGCCGAGAGCTCGCGGTTGATCGCCGAGAGCCAAGGGCGCACCTACGTGCCCTTCCAGTCGGCGCATCGCGGCATCAACGAGGAGAACTTCGCCCGCTACGTGGAGGGCAACGCCGCCATGCCGGAAAACCTTCGCGAGGCCGTCCGGGTCTTCAACGACGTGGTGGAGCATTCGCGTTTCCGTCCGGCCACTCCCGTCGGGCAGCTGTTGTTCAACGAGAGCATGTCCGCCACGGACGCAGCCTGCCATGGCAAGCTCTCGTCCCAGGCGGCTCTCGACCAGGCCAACGCCCTAGCGCAACGCGAGCTCGACCGCG
>CBIHRE010000754.1:0-2312 GCA_966212385.1 uncultured Akkermansia sp.
GGCTCCGGCGTCCCACCCGGATCGCCAGCCTCGGCCGGCTCGACCCTGAGTCAAAAGCCGAGTCGCTCCCGCACCTCCGCCCGACATCCAACTCGGCCTGCTGTCGACACCTATACGCTTTCCCCGCCCGCGCCCGGCCAAAACACGCCAGCCGCCGGGGTGCCTCGCTGCGTAAAAACACCGCTCCCAATCTTACTGTTTGAAAGAGCGGCCCTCTCGCTTTCGCCAAGCATCGACAAAACTGGGCGCTCCCCACCCCGATTAGCCTGCGCCCCATGTCTTTGTTTCGTCTGCTCCTTTTTGTCGCCGCCGCCACCCTTGTCACCCTGTCTCCCGCCCGGGCCCACTCCCCCGGGGAGAGCAGTCTGACGATCTCCGCCGACCAGGAAAACCTCGAGGTCCTCGTCTCCCTCTCGATCCCGAGCGCGGCCGCCCTGCTCCCCGCCGACGCCCCTCCGCTCACCTCGGCCACGCTCGACACCTACCGCCCCGCCCTGCTCGCCGCCGCCCCGCGTGTCTGCGTTCTTGTCGACGCCGCCGGCGTCGAGATCGCTCCGCAACGCGTCCTCGTCTCCCTCTTCGAGGAGCACGAGCTGCGCGTGCATTTTCTTTTCCCGCCCGACGCGCGCCCCTCCGGCTTGCGCATGCCCATGCTCGCATCGCTCGGCAGCGAGGCCTTCTGCGTCGTCACCGATCTCCGGCAAAAGTCGCCCGTCCGTTCCATCCTCACGTCCGCCGCCCCCGGCCGCGCCCTCTCCTCCGTCGCCCCCTGATCCCGGCCATGCAATCCCTGCGGTTCTTTTTCCTGCTCGCCCTCGCCTTCGTCACGTTCGCCCCCCCCGTCCTGCGCGCCCAACGCCAGATGGAGGCCCTCGGCCGAGGCGTCGTCGCCATGCGCACGAGCAGCACGCAGGTCTACGTCGGATGGCGCATGCTCGGCGACGATCCGTCCGACATCGGCTTCAACCTCTACCGCTCCATCGGCGGCGCCACCGCGACCAAGCTCAACGGCTCCACCCCGATCACCGCCTCGACCAACTACCTCGACACTCCCGGCTCCACCGCCCTCGCCAGCTCCATCTCCTACTACGTCGTCCCCGTCCGCAACGGCGTCGAGCAAAGCGCCAGCGCCGCCTACACCTTGGTCGCCAACGCCTCCAGCGGCCAGCAGTTCATCCGCCTCCCCCTCGCCACCGCCTACCCCAACGTCGCGTCCACCTTCCCCTACTCGGTGAAATTCTGCTGGGTGGGCGACTTCGACGGCGACGGCGAATACGACTTCCTCGTCGACCGCGTCTCCACCAACAGCGTCGCCGAAAAACAGTTCCTAGAGGCCTACAAGCGCGACGGCACCTTCCTCTGGCGCATGGACATGGGCGCCAACTCCGTGAACCAATACGCCTACGAGCCCGGTTCCTCCGCCATCTCCGTCGGCGACACCGACAACGTCACCGTCTACGACCTCGACGGCGACGGCAAAGCCGAGGTCGCCGTCCGCACCGCCAACGGCGTCACCGTCACCAACGCCGCCGGCCAGGTCGTCGCCACCGTCTCGGCCGCCAGCGACAGCTCCCAGTTCGTCTCCATCATCAACGGCCTCACCGGCGCCGAGCTCGCCCGCGCCAACCTGCCCAATCCCTGGTCGCAATTCGGCACCCTCACTAGCAAGTGCGCCATCGCCTACCTCGACGGCCAGCGCCCCAGCGTCCTTTTCTACGGATACAATCGCGACGGCTCCGGCCCCTTCTACCGCGTCTTCAGCACCTTCGACTACCGCAACGGCGCCCTCTCGCTCCGCTGGAGCACACCCCAGACTTTCCACGGCTCCGAAGGCCACCAGATCCGCGTCGCCGACGTCGACAACGACGGCAAGGACGAGATCGTCGACATCGGCCACGTCATCGACGACAACGGAGCCCAGCTCTTCGACGTCCCGGAGATCTCCCACGGCGACCGCTTCCACGTCGCCGACATCAACCCGGACCGCCCCGGGCTGGAGAACTTCGTCATCCAGCAGAACAACTCCACCTTCCTCGCCACCGCCTACTACGACGCCGGCACCGGCAAGATGCTCAAGAAGTGGTATGCCACCGACGTCGTCGACGTCGGCCGCGGCCTCGCCCTCGACCTCAACTCCGCCAACAAGGGCTACGAGATGGTCTCCACCCAACCGGGCATCTTCAACGCCAAGGGACAGCAGATCTACTCCAACAGCTTCTTCCCCTACGAAGGCCTCTGGTGGGACGCCGACCTGCTCCGCGAGTTCATCGCCGCCGCCGACGGCAACGGCTACAACCCCGTCATCAGCAAAT
>CBIHRE010000755.1:0-2271 GCA_966212385.1 uncultured Akkermansia sp.
GAGACGCTCGCCTCGCCCGGCGTGCTGAAGAGGCCTTTCAACTACACCGTCTACCTCGCTCTCGTCGGGGCAGACGAGAAGGTGATGGAGACCTATTCGCTGCGCCTGCAATAACGCGGCGGCGGCACCCGGCGCCGACGTGCTTCCAGACTTCTGGTGGAAGGGCGGGCCCCTCCGCCCTTGGTTTGTTCCCCACGCGACGGGCACAGGGGCGTGACTGCCCGCCGTGTCAGCGTCCGGAGTTCGCCGGGGCCGAGACCGCGGCCGCCGGCTCGGTCTTGCGTAACATCGCCACGGATACGGAAAGTTTTTCGGTGCAGGCGCCCTTGAACACGCCGCGCGTCGGCGTGGCGTCGAGGTAGTCGCGTCCGACGGAGACCTTCACATGGCGCTCGCCGGCGACGCAGTCGTTGGTCGGATCGAGCGGCCACCAGACGCCGCCGGGGAGACAGACCTCGACCCACGCGTGGCTCTCGGCGGAGCCGACGAGCGCGGCGCGCGCGGGCTGGGATTTTTCGGCGGCGAGGCGTTGGTTTTCGGTCTCGATGTAACCGGTGACGTAGCGCGCCGGCAGCTCGGCCGAGCGGAGGATGGCGATCATCACCTGGGCGAAGTCCTGGCACACGCCGGCCTTTTGGGCGAGGACCTGGGTGACGGGCGTGTCGATGCGCGTGCTGCCGGGTTTGTAGGCGAACTCGGTTTTGATCCAGCGATTGAGCCCGAGAAGCGTTTCGCCGAGGACGCAGCCGGGGCGGAAAAATTGGTTGGCGAGCTTGTGCACCGGCGCCGACATCGGGATGGCGGGCGAGGGCATGAGATATTCGAAGAGCTCGAGCCTGTTGCCGCGGTAGATCTGGCGCGCTTCGGAGATGCTGAATCCAAGCGCCCCGGCGGGTGCGGACCAGGGAAGGGTTTCCACCTCGGAGTGGCTGTCGAGCACCAGCTCGCCGTGACGGTGGGCGATGGCGAAGGATTCCACGGCGTTGCCGAAGTAGTCGACGTAGCGGCCGACCCGCGCGTCGGGCGTGGTGGTGAAGCGGCGGGAAAGCAGGCGCTGGCGTTCGTCCGTCACCGGGGTGAGCCGCGCTTCCATGAACGACTCGCTCGCCTCGCCGGCGTAGCGGTAGATGGTGCGGTGGTGGATCTGGAACAGCATGGAGCGCGAGGTGCGAACAGGGCGGGAGTCGCGCGTGAATGCAAGGCCCGTGCCCCGGGCAAGGAGCCGATCGGGCGACGAATGCCGCGGATCGCGCCGAAGCGTCCGAGTGCCGGCGTCCACGTGCCGTGGCGCGGTCAGAGATCGAACCAGTAGGTGCGCGCGGCTTCGGGCCCGGGGATGGCGGCGGCGGCGGGACGGGGCTTTTCAGGCAACTCGCCGGTGAGAGCGGGCTCGGGCATGAGGCGGAGCAGGTCGTGTTCGGGAGCCGTCGCCGGCCGGGCGAGCGCGGGACGCGGGGCGTAGGGCCAGGGGCGCGGTTGACGGAGTCGGCCGAGCGCTTGGGCGAGCGGCGGGAATTGGGCTTCGGTGGGATTCATGGCGGGTGGTGTGTTTTTGGTTGGGAGGATCACCACCCCCTTCGGTCGGCCCTCGGAGTCTTGGGTTTTGCCGTAAAACAAAAACCCCCTCCGGTGGTCACCGGAGGGGGCGGAAAGTTGGTTGCTTCCTCAGAGCCCTCGCGGTGTGCCCGTAACGGACACGGAAACAGCTACGACCACGGATACGACGTGGGCGGAGGCGGCTTTGGAGGAAATGGAGGACGCGAAGGTCACGAGAGGCGCAAAAAGAGTCGGGAAGGGCGCGAGGTCAAGGCGGGAGTCGGTTTTCGGCCCCCGCCGAGGCGTATTCAGATTTGCTTACGGTGGGCGTTAGCCGGTCTTTCGCGCTGCGGCAACGGAGGTGGTGAAGAGGCTCAAAACGTGGCGTTCACCTCGTGGTGATGGCCGGGTTCGAGCGTGATTTCGCCGAGGGCCGAGCACTCGACCTGGTCGTGTTTGTTGTGCCGGGCCCTCACCGGGCACAGGAGCGCGGCGCGGTCGCAGGTGATCTCGGCGCGGCGCGACCACGCCTGGAGCGCCAGGATCGCCGGCTGCACGATCCACCTGACGTAGAACGACGCGGCGACGCTCAGGTAGTGGAGCGCCGTCGAGTAGACGACGTGGTTGTTGTGGATGTGCCCGCACTCGTGGCCGATGACGGCGGTGAGCTCGGCCTCGCTCAGGTGATCGACGAGCTCGCCGGTGAGGACGATGTACGAGTCCTCGTCGGTCCCG
>CBIHRE010000756.1:0-2267 GCA_966212385.1 uncultured Akkermansia sp.
CTCCGTTTGCCTTCAAGAGAGGGTGAGCGTCACCGGAATGTTGTTCCGTGTCGCGTGCGAGTAGGGGCAGACGATGTGCGCTTGTTCGACGAGTTTTTCGGCTGTCGTGCGGTCGATTCCGGGGACTCCGACGGTGAGCGCCACTTCGATGCCGAAGCCTTGTCCGTGGTCGCGTGGACCGATGCCAACCTGCGCGGTCACGGTCGTATCGGCGGGCAGGCGCGCACCGGATTTGCCGGCGACGTATTTGAGCGCGCCGAGGAAGCACGCGGCATAACCCGCGGCGAACAGCTGCTCGGGATTTGTCCCCGGCCCGCCGGAGCCGCCGAGTTCCCTCGGCGTGGATAAATGACGGCGAGAACACCGTCAGACGTGCTGGATTTTCCCTCGCGGCCACCGGTGGAGGTGGCCTGAGTCACCCCAGCATGGGTCGCTGATGTCGCTCCTATACCGGGCACCTATACCGGAGACTGGAAAATGAGCCTAAATCCGCCAATGTGGGCGAAGTCTGCTCAGGTGGTCTGAAGAAAAATCATTCGTAAGCGCACTTGGGATTAAGTGAGCGAAGGCTTTCGCAGGTGCCTTAGAAGCCCTTGCTTAACAGCGTGCAGGTTCGATCCCTGTCCCGGGCACCAGTCGATGCGGCTCGCCCAAGGCGAGCACGCGCGGGGGCACATGTTCGAAGGGGCGGAGGGCCGCGGGCGGCTTAAGGCGTGGTGACTTTGAGGCGCATAAACGCACGGCCTCCGGTGTCGTCAACGGGCTGGGTGTAGATCCAGGTGCGCTGTTCGAAGTCGCCCAAGTCGGAGACGACAAAGGTGAAAATCGAGGCGGACGACCCGACGGCGTCCAAGGTGTCGAGAGAAGTCGAGGCTTGGGCGAGCACGCTCGAGCCGACGAGGTTCTTGCGCACGGTCGCGGTGAGGCTGAGGTAGCTCTTGCCTTCGATCACGGCCGGCCACTCGAGCGTCGTGAATTGACGGAGCGCGAGCGCAGGTTGCCGCGCGGGGGCGTCGGAGACGGATGGATCGCCGTCGAAGAGCCACTCCAAGGCGTTGGCCAGGCCGTCGCCGTCGGGGTCTTGCGTCTGGCCGGAGGCTCCGCCGGGGAACGCGCGGGTGGCGGCCCAGCCGACGTAGCTGGCGGGATCGTATTCCACGGCGAGCACGCCTTGGGACAGGCTGGAGGTCTTCCAACGGAGTCCGGAGGAGAGCGCGGGCAGGCTATAGGCGGAGAAGGCGCCGCCGATCGAGCCGGCTTGAAAAAGCATGAAGCTGTCGCCCGCGGCGAGGGTGCCGGCGAGGTTGGTGACGGAGAGGGTGCCGCCGAGGGTCAGGGCGCCGGAGCAGAATAGCTGGTCGGCCGCCACGGAGCTCTTGTTGATCTCGAACCGGGCGAGCGAGCCGGCGGCGAGGGTGACGGCGGATTGTGTAGTGAGTCGGCCGATACCGGATGCCGGGCCGGGGGAAAGCGTGCCCTGGACGTTGACGGCGCCGCCGAGCGTGCCCGTGCCGCCGAGCGTGCCGGAGGAGCCGACGCTCACGGAGCCGGTGGCGGTGGAGCTGGTGACGAGGAGCGTGCCGGCGGTGATGGAAACCGGGCCGGTGGACGTGTTGGTCTGGGTGAGGGTCCAAGTGCCCGTGCCGGTTTTGACGAGGGCTCCGGTGCCGGGGAGGACTTTGTCGAAGACGCCGTTGCCGACGCCGGCGAGGGTGAGCGTGCCGCCCAAAGTGCTGGCGACGGGGCCGCCGCCGCGGCTGTCGTTTTTGACCGTCCAGGTGTCGTTGAGCTTGGCGGCTTCGAGGGTGGCGCCGGCGGCGCCGATGGTGAAGCCCGGGCCGTAGGGCGATTCGGACGGGTTGAGCGGAGCGCCGGCGGCGCCGCCGGTGTAGCGGATGGTGCCGCCGTTGATGATGAAACGCTCCGGCGCGTAGGCCAGGCCGCCGAGGGCCTGGGTGCGGTAGGCGCCGGCGGGGCCGTAGCCCCAGCGGTCGAGCTCGAGGGTGGCGCCGGAGTTTACGGTGAGGATGGAGGTGTTGTTGTAGGCGCCGGCGTAGAGCGCGCCGGAGCCGAGGATGGCGAGGGTGCATCCGGAGACGGTGACGTTGCCGGTGGCGGGGTAGGCGGCGGCGAGCGAGAGCCGGCCGGAGCCGTTTTTCACAAGATGGACGGTGGCCGAGCCGTTGGAGACGATGCCGCCGAGGGTGGTGTTGCCGGCGCCGGAGAAGCTGAGGGTGCGCTCGGTGGTGGCGGCGGAGCTGATCGCG
>CBIHRE010000757.1:0-2257 GCA_966212385.1 uncultured Akkermansia sp.
GACACCGCCGTGAGTTACGCTTTCTCCAGCGACTCGCCCCGCGTCTTCGTCCGCCTGCGCCATGTCGCGAGTTCCCCTGGCGATCCATACACTTTGGATTTCGACGGGGACGGCCTCAGCAACCAGCAGGAGTTCGCGCTCAAAACCAATCCCTTCCTGGCCGACACCGACGGCGACGGCATGCCAGACAAGTGGGAGGTCGACCACGGCCTCGATCCCCGCGATCCCGCCGACGCGTTGCTCGACGCCGACGGCGACGGATTTTCCAACCTTGAGGAATACCGCGCCGGGCTCGATCCCCGTGCCGATTTCTACGAAGGCGCGGTTCCCCTCCTCACCGTGGTCGACGGCGCCGACCAGGCCCGCCGCCCCGGCCAGTTTCTGCCCCGCCCGATGCGCGTGCGCGTGACCCGCGCCGACGGCACCGCATGGGCCGGCGCGCCCGTGCGCTTCAGCGCCACCGCGGATGAAGGCTTGCTCTCCACCGCCAACACCGCCGAAGCCGATCTTCATGCCGCGATCACCGTCCGCGCCGACGCCGACGGCTACGCCCAAGTCTGGCTCAAGTGCCCATGAAAGCCCCCGCTCTTCTTTCCATCTTCGGGCTCGGCTGCGCCATGTCCCTCGCGCCCACGGCCGACGCCGTCACCGCTTCCGCCGGCGCCAACGGCGCCACCGCCACGCTGCCCCTGCCCTTGGCCCGGACCTACGCCACGATCACGCTCAAGCAGCCGGAAGCAGGGAAATCCTTCACCATTCAGAGCCTGACCGACAGCGGCCGGGTCCTATTCACCGGTGGCGGCGCCCCAAACGTGATCGGGTATCGCTGGCACCAAGGCCTTCTTGAGGAACTCGTCGCGCCCGCCTCCCCATGGATATATTCCGGAGTGGACCACATCGACTCCTTGGAATACAGGGCATACGACATGAACGACGCGGGGACCGTCGTGGGCCGCGTTTTTTTCGTGGGCACCCACGTTTTCCCCGCTCCCATGGTCTACACTTCGGTGTCCGAGCGACTCCCGGTGATATGGCCCGCGGCTCCCGGATCATCCATGCAACTGGCCGGCTCCTTTTTCTCTCCCGCCACGCTACAACGGCTCGCCGAGTATACCTCGTGGGGGAACGTTCGCTGGTGGATCGACGACTCCGGCCTCATCTACTCGAACTCCATCACAATCGAGCGATGGGACGGTATACGGTTCAGAACCGAACGCCTCGCCAACGCCGAAAGCGTTCTGTGGGACCCGGTCTCGGGAACGTGGAGCAAACTCACCGACAACACCAGCCCCGGATCGCCGAACCTCTCCTACGTCAGCCCCGACGGAAGGAAAATTTTCCGGCGCTCCAGCTATCCCGTCACGGGACACGAGGAATACTCGGTCGAAGGCCGCGCCTTCGACGTGGAGTATTCGCCGCAGAATCGCGGATTCGAGCCCATCTCCGTCAACAGCTCCGGCCGCTTCGTCGGTTACGATCACACCCAAAAGAGAATCGCGTGGGGCTCGGCGACCGAAGGCCCGCACCAATTGGACGGCGTCTCATGGCCCGGTGGACTTGGCAGCCAAAACGACATCGTGGGCCTCGGCCAGACCGGCGCCGCCAAGATCTGGCGATGGGAGGACGATGGCGCTGGCAATTGGAGCTATCGGGATTACCTCGTCGACGCCGCACCGCCGCCCACCGACGATCTGACCATGGCCAAAATCAATGCCTCAGGCCTGATCGCGGCCTACCGTCACAAACGCCGAGACGCGCAGGGCAATGCCCTGCCGGCGGGCCAACTGACCACCACCCCGGTCCTCCTTGTCCCCGCCGAGCTCGCCGTCGACGCCAACCGCGACGGCACGATCACCCTCGCCTACGCGAACACCGATCCCGCCCTCGCCGACTCCACCTCCGCCGACCAACCCTTCCGCTTTTGGTCCAATGACGACGATGACCAGTGGGTGGATAGCTCGATCCCGATGGTTTATGACGAGTGGGAACAGGATGATAGAGACATCACCAATCCCAATATGGAGGATTGGCGGGATCGCCGCATCGACGACACCCGCGACATGGAGGACCTTGGAAGACTGCGGATATATTTTGGCGGGCTCAATGACGCCATTGCCTCCGGCAATATCAAAATCGGATTGAAGTGGACCGACGTCCGCCGGGGAACGCCGGCCATCAAGCTACATAACAGCATCGAGGAAGACGGCGGGACGGGATACCTGTTCAATCCGACGGTGGCGGCGGACCAATACGCCCG
>CBIHRE010000758.1:0-2244 GCA_966212385.1 uncultured Akkermansia sp.
GCCCTCGCCGGCGCGCAGGAGCTCGCTCTCGAAGCTGACGATCTGGCGCTGGAAGGGTCGTCCGTCGGGACCGCGCGTCGTCTGGGCGTTGGCGATGTTTTGCGCGATGAAATCGAGACGCGTGCGCTGGGCGTTGAGGGCGCTGCTGGTCGAGGAGATGCCGGCGAGAATGTCCATGGCGAGGAAGGCGCGTCGGGCTCGGCTCAGGAGCTCACGCGACCGGAGATCGCGAGACGCAGTTGCTTGATGTTGTTGCTGACGAGGTCGGCGAGGAAGTCGTGCTCGACGCGGTTGCGACTCATGGCGAGCAACTCGGACTCGAGCTCGACGCTGTTTCCGTCGGCGCGGACGGAACGCACGGACGAATCCTCGGCGAGGTTCGGCTGGAGGGCGGCGATCGAGGCCGCGGTGGGCGGCGTGCCGTGGGAATACTGCGCCCGCAGCGAGGTCTGGAAGTCGGGCGAGAGATCGACTCGGCGGTAGCCGGGCGTCTCGACGTTGGCGATGTTGCTGGCGATGGCCTCGTGGCGCAGCACGGAGGCGTCGAGGAGCTTCCGGGCCAACTGGTAGTTGGCGTTGTTGGCGACGGGTTCGATCATTGCGCGAGCCTAGATGCACCGCGGATGCCAGCGGCGGACCGGCCAACGCAGGCGGCACACGATCAGGTTGTTACGGTTATTTATTTTGACGGCACCCGCCTTTTTACCGGTCTGCCGCAAAGGCCGGGAAAATTTTGCCGACACGCGGGGACGCGAGAAAATCGCGCCGCGGCGCGTTCATTTTTCCGGACCCGCGCCGATACCAAGGGGCCAAGCCATGCGGCCCGCCGACTACCAGTTCATTCGCGACCTCGTCTACCGTCACAGCCGGATCAACCTCGGGCCGGACAAACACGAGCTGGTCAGCGCGCGCCTGGGCAAGCGCCTCCGCGCCACGGGCAAGGCCAACGTGGAGGACTACTGCACGCTGCTTCGCTCGCCGGGTGGCGAGGAGGAGCTCGGCCACCTGATCGACGTCATCTCCACCAACCACACCTACTTTTTCCGCGAAGAAGGCCATTTCGCCGCGATGCGCGACGTAATCCTGCCCGACCTCGAAAAACGCCGCGAAAAGGAGCGCTGGCCGACGCTGCGTGTCTGGAGTTCGGCCTGCTCGAGCGGCGAGGAGCCCTACTCCATCGCGATGGCGCTCGACGAGTATTTCGCGGCGCGTCCGCAGCCCTGGCCTTGGCAGATCGAGGCCACCGACATCTCCACGCGAGTCCTGGCCAAGGCGCAGGCCGCCATCTACCCGGCCGAGACTGTCACCAAGCTCGGGGCGGCTCGAACGAAGGCGTATTTCCAAGTCGGATTCGGGGAGCAGGAGGGATTTTACCGGGTGCGCCCGGCGCTGCGTTCGCTGGTGCGTTTCCACCGGCTCAACCTCCTCGAGGGCCAGCCGCCCTTCACGGAAGCCTTTCACGTGATCTTCTGCCGCAACGTAATGATCTACTTCGACCGCCAGACGCAGGAGGAGCTCGTCCGGCGCCTCAAGGCCCGTCTCGCGCCGGGCGGCTACCTGCTCGTGGGACACTCCGAAAGCCTCACCGGCATCGCCCACGGCCTGACCATGATCCGCCCCGCCACCTACCAGGCGCCCTTGCGCTGAGCCATGCCCGCCGAACGTCCCATTCGAGTGCTGATCATCGACGACTCCGCCGTCGTGCGCCGCCTCGTGACCGACGCGCTTTCGGCCGATCCCGGCATCGAGGTCGTGGGGACAGCGTCCGATCCCTTTGCCGCCAAGGACAAGATCAAGCAGCTCTCGCCCGACGTGCTCACGCTCGACCTCGAGATGCCTCGCATGGACGGTCTGACCTTTCTCGGCATCCTCATGCGTGAGCGCCCGACGCCGACGATCGTGATGAGCTCGCTGACAAAGGAAAACTCGGCCTACGCGCTCGAGGCGATCCGGCTCGGCGCCGTCGACGTGCTCGCCAAGCCCGGCGGCTCCTACAGTTTCGGCGACCTCGGCCCGAGGCTCGTCCTCGCGGTGAAAGGCGCCGCCCGCGCCCGCCTGCGACGCCCGCTCGCCCAAGCAGCCGCGTCTTCGGCAACCTCAGCCGCGTCCTCCTCCGCGCCTTTCGCCCCGGCGGGCGCGGCGCCCGACCCCCCCCCCCACCCCCCGCCGGTATCGGGCCCCCTCCCCCACCCCCCCCCCCCAACCCCCCCGCCCAAAGGCCAGGGCGCCCCCCCCCGCCGCCCC
>CBIHRE010000759.1:0-2230 GCA_966212385.1 uncultured Akkermansia sp.
CCGCGAATAATTGGACCGTGCTCACTCCCGCAGAAGTCGCGGAGCTCGGGCTTGTTGGCGAGGGTCTCGATCAGGGCGAAACGTTCGTTGACCACGATGTCCTGACAAAGCGAATACACGTCGGCATAGTTGACGGTGTGGGCGAGGTCGTCGGTGGCGGCGGCCCGGGCGATGTCCACGACGAGATCGAGGTCGATGATCCACGGCTGGCCGAGCGCGGCTTCCTCGGGCAACACGCCGTGGCGACCGTGGAAACGAAGTTTTTTCAGGTGGATCGTGGCGAGCATGGGGGCGACGAAGGGCGGTGGTGGATCGGGGACGGGGTCGGGAATGGCCGCAAAGAGGCGCAGAAGGCGCAAAAGAAAACCGGCGGGTAGCGGAGAGTGAAAAGGGTTACGCAGCGGGAGGCCGCAGGGCGGCGGCGATGAGGGCGGCGCGGCGGGCGGCGGCGACGTCGTGGACGCGGTGGATTTGCGCGCCTTGGGCGACGGCGAGGGCGGTGGAGGCGAGCGTGGCTTCGAGGCGTTCGTCGGGGGTGGCGAGTTCGGGGAGGATGTGGCCGAAAATGCTCTTGCGGGAGACGCCGAGGAGGATCGGCAGATTGAATTTGTGGAGGGCCGAGAGGCTGCGGAGCAGGGCGATGTTTTGCGCGGGCGTTTTGCCGAAGCCGATGCCAGGGTCGATGACGAGGTGTTCGCGAGGGACGCCGGCGGAAGCGCCGAGATCGATGGATCGGCGGAGGAAGGCGAGGACGGAGACGAGGAGGTGCGAAACCTCCTCGCCGGACACGGGCAAGATGCCCGTGCCACCGGTCGGGTCGGGCGAGGCCACGGGCGAGACGCCCGTGCCACCGCGGCGTAGCGCGGGGTCGTTGTGCATCACGACGAGCGCGGCGCCGGACTCGGCGGCGAGGCGGGCGAGGGCGGGGCCGCCGGGGCCTTGGAGGCCGTGAATGTCGTTCAGGATGTGCGCGCCGGCCGCGAGCGCGGCGGCGGCGACGGCGGGTTTGTAGGTGTCGATCGAGAGCGGTAGGTGCGGGAACTCGGCGGCGAGGGCACCAATAAGCGGAGCCGTTCGGGCGATTTCTTCGGTGTCGTTGATCTCGACGTAGCCGGGGCGGGTGGATTGGCCGCCGATGTCGAGGAGGTCGGCGCCCTCGGCGACGAGGCGGCGGGCGTGGGCGAGAGCCGCGTCGAGCGTGGGCAAGCGGCTCTCGGCGTGGAAGGAGTCCGGGCTCGTGTTGACGATTCCCATGATCCGCGGCGTCGCAAGGTCGAGGATGAGGCCGCGGCAGGGGAGCAGAGACGACGGCGGAGACGGAGTTTTAGCCACGGAGGGCATGGAGCTCGGACACGGAGGACACGGAGTTCGGAGGAGACAGACGGAGGAGGGAATGCGCGGTGGAAACGGAGCGGACTGGGAGTATGCGCTACTTTATTCGGGCAGGTAGTCGGTGCTCACGACGTCGGAGACTTTGAGCGCGCCGGGGGGCGCGAGTTTCAGGTCTTCGAGGATTTTGATCTGCGTGGCGAAGCGGGCGGGGTCGAGGCGACCGATGCGGGAACTGTCGGTGGCGTCGCGGCCGACGACGAGTTTTTCGTCGATGATCATCTTGCGCGAGAAGGCCATGAACGCGTCGGTGTTCTTGGGGTTGGCCTGCTTGAGCGCTTCGTGCGCGGGAGTGGGGTCGCCTTCGATGTAGTCGCGCCAGCCGCGGACGTAGGTGGCGAGGAAGGCGCGGAGTGCGGCCGGGTTTTTCTTTGCCCAGGACGGATTGGCGATCAGCACACCGTAGGAGTCGTAGCCAGCGTCCCAGGCGTAGAGGTAGCGCGGGGCGGGGGCGCCGCCTTGGGTGATGAAGTAGGGCTCGGCGATGTAGAAGCCCTGCTGAATGAAGGTCTTGTCGGCGATGAAGTTGGTGACGGAAAAGTTGAAGGGGATGATGGTGAAATCGATGGCGTATTTCTGGCGCAGGTAATCGAGAAACACCCAGCCGGGGCGGGCCATGATCTTGCGGCCGTTGAGGTCCTTGAAGTCGCGGACGGGATTGTCGGCGTGGAGGAGGAAGACGGAGGGATCGTTTTGGAAAACGGCGGCGACTTGGAGGAGCGGGAGGCCCTTGTGGACGTCGAGGAGGGTGGTGACGCTCTCGCCTTGGCCGATGTCGGCGCGACCGGTGGCGATGGCTTGGTTGACGATGAGGCCCTGCTGGCCGCCGGGGACGAGCGTG
>CBIHRE010000760.1:0-2225 GCA_966212385.1 uncultured Akkermansia sp.
GGCGAAACATGGTAACGCACCGCGGCGGTGATCTCCGGGGAAAGCTGATGGCGCGCCAGATAGTAGCCGCCGACCATGGCGTGGTCCCAGCCGATGAGCGCCCGCTCCGCCTCGCACACCTCCGCGGGACTCGCGTATTCGCGCTCGGCGATTTGCTCGAACTCCGCGGGCCAGGTCGTGGCGAGCACCACCTTGCCGACATTATGCAGCAGGCCGATGATGTAGTCGGTGTCGTCGTCGACCAGCAGGTCCGTGAAAGAAAGAATCTCGCGCGTCACGATCGCAGTGCCGATGGAGTGCTGCCACATCTCGCGCCACGGCAGGCGGGCGGCGGCGGGACCGAGCCGTTTTTCCAGATCCTCGATCACCGGCGTGGCCATCGCGAGCTCACGAATCTGCCGCGAACCCAGATAAAGCACCGCCTCCTCGATGTTGTTCACCTTCGCGCTGAGCCCGAAGTAAACGCTGTTCACCATGCGCAAAAGGCGCGCGGTCAGCGAAGGATCACGCCGGATGATCTCCGCGATTTGCGAGGTGTAGCCGCGCTCGGAGTTGAGCAGGCCCTTCAATTTGCGGTCGATGCTCTCCAGCGAGGCGAGCTTCGGGCAGCGCTCGATACGCTGCTTGATCTCGTCGTCGAGGTAGGGCCCGCAAACGACTTTTTCCGAGGGTTTGAGCGCTGGACTGGAGGAAATCACACTAGCCTCCCCCTACGGCACAATCGCGCGCGAATTTAGCGCCCTCCGTAGCCAATTCCTTACGCAGTTTCGCGGGCCACCCTCGGCCGATCTCCGCGCGGAAAAGGGCATCGGCAAAAACTGCCTCCCGCTCATCGGCAAACTCCGGTCGCGCGCCTGGACCAGACACAAAAAAGATTTCTTCGCACTGAAACCAAGCGACATGCGTAACGACAAATCGTCATGGCGCATGTTTTGCGGAAGCCCCGTGCATGGCCACCATGCTTTCTTCCGCCGCGCCCGTTTCGGTTTCCATCGACTCCGATCTCGTCTCGCTGTTCCGCGAGGCCACCGTGATCGCGCGAGAGCGCGGCGACGCAGCTTCGCCTGATGAACTCGCGCAAGCCCGCCGATTGCTTGCTTCAGGCACCTCGCAGGATCTGGCGCGCGCCGCCTGCCTCGTCTCCGCCTGGTCGCTCCCCGATGCCCCCCGCCTTGCAGATGTGCCCGACGCGCTGTGGGGGCCCTACTTGGAATGGTTGCTCGCCGCTCCCGCGGTGCCGTCACCGGAAATCGCGCCCGCCGTCGCGCGCCACCTCGCCCGGCGTTGCGAGGAACTCGCCGACTGGATGGATCGCAACCTGGCGTCCCCCGCCGTCCGCGCCGCGGCCGATGCCTACCTCGGCACGGCCTTCCCCGACCTCGAGCAGCTACCCGCCGACTTTCTGCTCCCGCTCCAACAGGCGCGCGGCCGTATTCTTCAACGCGCCCAAGGCCGGGCCGCCGCCGCTCCCCGCGCGCCGCGCCCCCGCGCCGGTCGCCGATTGCGCGTGGCCGTGCTGCATCATCGCTTCGATCAGCGGGCCGAGACCTTCGCCACCCTCGCCCGTTGCGCTCAACTGGACTCGCAACGCGTCGAACTGCACTTCGTCGCGCTCGAGCTCTGCGGCTCCTCTCTCGAGGAACGCTGCCGCGAATTCGCCGCGTGCTTTCACGTGCTTCCGCAGGACATCGCCTCGCAATACCACGAGCTCGTCGCTCTGGAGCTCGACGCCCTGGTGTTTGGCGATCCGCTCGCCGCGCACGGTTTCCCCTTCGCTCACCTCGCCCTCCTGCGGGCGGCTCCGCTCCAGATCGCGACCGATCGCGTGACAACCGGCCTCGGCGCAATCGACCTCCTGCTCACCGGCGAATTTGACGCCCCGGCGGCGCGCCCGCGGGCCTTCGCCGAGCGCCTCGCTTTGCTGCCTGGCACCGCGTTCGCCTGGGATCTCTCGCCCGACCGTCCCGCGGATTCCATCGCATGGACGCGCGCCACCCTGGGCATTTCGGAAGAGAGTCCGCTCGTGGTCGAGATCGCTCCGACCCGCCCGACAGCATCGGATATCAGCCGTTGGCGGGAATTGAGACGTCTTTGTCCGGACGCCACGCTTCTCCTCGTTCCGGCGCCCGGACAGGACGACCTTTTTTCGCTCCGTTCCACGCTCGCCGCGATCGGCGATCCGCAGCTCGTGCTCCACGAGCCGGCGCCCTTCGACCACGCCACCT
>CBIHRE010000761.1:0-2220 GCA_966212385.1 uncultured Akkermansia sp.
GAGGCTGGCGTGGCGGGCGCGGCCGTCGGCCCAGACGCGGAGCTGGGCGAGTTTTTCGTCCATGGTGCGGGAGAGCGGCACGGTTTGCCGGAGCGCTTCGAGAATGTGGTCGGTGGAGAGCTCCCGGTTTTCGGCGAAGGCGTCGAAGAGGGCGCTGATGATGGACTGCTCGATCTCGGCGCCGCTAAAGCCGTTGCTGGCCTCGACGAGTTCGGGGATGCGGAAGCCGGCGGCGGGGCGGCGGCGGCGTTCGAGGTGGATGCGGAAGATGGCCTCGCGCTCGGCGAGGTCGGGGAGGTCGACGAAGAAGATTTCGTCGAGGCGGCCCTTGCGCATCAGCTCGGGCGGAAGTTGCGAGATGTCGTTGGCGGTGGCGACAACGAAGACCGGCGCGGTTTTTTCCGAGAGCCAGGTGAGGAAGGTGCCGAAGACGCGGGCGGTGGTGCCGCCGTCGGTGGTGCCGGAGCTCTGGGAGCCGACGAAGGCCTTGTCGATCTCGTCGACCCAGAGGACGGCGGGGGCGACGGACTCGGCGACGGCGATGGCCTTGCGGACGTTTTCCTCGGAGGAGCCGACGAGGCTGCCGAACATGCGGCCCATGTCGAAGCGCAGGAGGGGGAGTTGCCAGAGGCTGGAGACGGCCTTGGCGCAGAGACTCTTGCCGCAGCCTTGGACGCCGAGAAGGAGGACGCCCTTGGGCGGAGGCAGGCCGAAGTCGCGGGCTTTCTGGCCGAAGGCGACGGCGCGTTTTTCGAGCCAGTCCTTGAGGACGGAGAGGCCGCCGACGCTGCCGAAGGTCTCGTCGGTGGCGTAGTATTCGAGGAGGCCGCTCTTGCGGATGATCTGCTGCTTTTCGGAGAAGACCTCGTGGACGTCGTCGCCGCTGAGACGCTCGTCTTTGACGATGATCTTGGCGAAGACGTTTTCGGCCTCGTTCAAGGTGAGGCCGAGGGCGGCGCTGAGGAGGCGCTCGCGCGAGACCTCGTCGAGGTCGATGCGGACCTGGCTGAACTGGCGGACGTCCTCGACGATGCGGTCGAGGAGGGCGCCGAGCTCGGCGCGGTCGGGGAGGGGAAAGTTGAGGACGGTGATCTCCTTCTCGAGCTCGGTCGGGATCTCCTGGGTGGCGGAGAGGAGGATGATGGTCTTGTGGGTGTTCTTGAGGTGGAGGGCGATCTCCTTGAGGCGGCGGATGGCGGCGAAGTTGCTTTTGGCGAGGAAGGGGTGGAAGTCCTTGAAAACGTAGATGGCGGGGTCGACCTGGTCGATGACCTGGTCGAGGGCGACGAGGGGGTCGCGGGTGGCGGTGTTGCGGTTTTTCTGGGACTGGATGGAGGTGCCGGCGGGGACGAGGCCGGTGGTGTAGCTCCATTCGAAGAGTTTTTTCTGCCGCTCGCGGGCGACGCCGAGCAGGACTTCCTGCACGCGTAGTTCCTCGCCCGATACGATGTAGAGGATGGGGTAGCGGGCGCGAATGAGGGTCTGGAGTTCCTGGGCGAGTTTCATGGCGAAGGAAGGAGCGAGGGGCTGGGGGCGTGGAGTTGGGAAATGGAAGGAGCGGCGGCGGCGCGGCGGCGCATGTCGGAATCGTGCGGGGCGAGCTCTGCGAGGAGGGCGGCTACGGCGGGGGTGAGGTTGTGGACGAGGATGCGGCCGTCGGGGAGGACGAGGATCTCGGCGGAGCCGCGCGCCTCGTCGCGGGCGGCGGCGTAGTTGCTGGGGAGGGCGTTTTTCATGCCACGAGGCGGAGGCGGTGCTCGGCGGCGATACGGCGGGCGAGGATCCGCTCTTCTTCGGAGGCGGGGCCGGCGAGCTCGGGGTGGCGGAAGGAGAGCCAGGCGGGCCAGAAGCCTTCGCGGAGGCTGACGGCGACGTCGGGCAACTCGGCGGCGAGCCAAGCGGCGATCGCGCGCCAGCAGCATTCGACGTGGCCGGGCATGAGGAGGTGGCGGACGAGAAGCGTGTGATCGCGCGCGGCCCAGCGGAGGTTGTCGCGAACGACGGCGGTGTAGCCGGGCGTGCGGGAGAGGCGGGCGGCGCAGGCATCGTTCCCGAATTTGTAGTCGGCGACCCAGACGTCGAAGATCCCGTCGAGGAGGGCGCGGGAGGAAAGGGAGCCGTGGGCGTTGGTTTTCCAGGCGAGCGTGACGTCGTCGGGGAGACGGGCGGCGAGTTCGAGGGCGTCGGGGAGATGGATGGTGGGCTCGCCGCCGAGGATCA
>CBIHRE010000762.1:0-2218 GCA_966212385.1 uncultured Akkermansia sp.
GTTTTTAATCTCGCCGCGCCAGACCTGGCCGCGACCGATGACGGACCAAAGCTCGCGGAAGAACTCGGGCGGGTGGTAGCCGGAGTTGATGATGCGGTGGTCTTGGCCGATGAGCTCTTCGCGAGAGTATTGGGAGATGGCGCAGAACTTGTCGTTGGCGTAGGTGATACGGCCGCGGGGGTCGGTGATGGCGACGATGGCGTGCTCGTCGAGGGCGGCCTTCAGGTCGATAAGCTCCTTGCTGGTGGCATCCAGGCGCGTGCGTTCCGACTCTGGCCGCGAGGTGGACGGATCGGGGGCATCCATGCGCGCGACGATGGCGGATGATAGGGCCTAAGCAATTAATTTGAGGTCAATCGATTACGTATTCCTGTGGCTGGGGTGAAACCCCTGTCTTGATTCGGGAGCGGGGTGACGGGGCTATCAAGCGAGCCGTCTCTGAGTTTCATGACGATGCGGTGAGCGAGCGGGGCGGTGGTGTCGTCAGAAACAAGCGCCGCCGGGCGACCAAACCCGGCGGCGACGACTTTCACGACTTTAACTAATGTGATTCCGACCAAAGAACGCGTCCGCCGGGTGGCCCGGCCGGAACGTGAGAACAGAGTAGCGAAACGGGTGGGCGGAATGCTTACCCGGGCTTGCGGAAAGTTTACCCGTTCTTGCGAGGCAGGAAGGCGCTGGGCGGGCGGCCGTGGTGCTCGGCGAAGGTGCGCGAGAACTGCCCGAGCGAGGAGTAGCCGGCGGCGAAGGCGGCCTCGGTGACGTTGGCCTGGCCGGAGCGCAGGAGCGCGGCCGCGTGGTCGAGGCGAAGGCGTCGTAGGTGTTGGGTGGGGCCGTGGCCGAGTTCGGCGGTGAAGAGGCGGCTCAGATGCGAGGGGC
This sequence comes from uncultured Akkermansia sp., assembly GCA_966212385.1. Classification (GTDB taxonomy): domain Bacteria; phylum Verrucomicrobiota; class Verrucomicrobiia; order Opitutales; family Opitutaceae; genus IMCC26134_A. The sequence continues at coordinate 880 of CBIHRE010000762.1, forward strand.
TGGAGTGCGCGGCGGCGGCGATCTCGGACAGGCCTACGGGCTCCGCGAGGTGGGCGGCCATGAAGTCGAGAGCTGCTCGAATAGCGGGGTGCAGGACGCGGTGCGGCAGGACGGACGCGGGGGAGGCGGGCGCCCCGTCGGCCGGGGAGGCGGGCGCGACGGGAGAGGGGAGCAGGAGGGTGAGGAGCTCGATCAGTTTGCCCGTGCTCCAGAGAGTGCGGAGCGCGCCGACCACAGGGCAGCTGCGGAGCGCGAGCACCAAGGTCTGCATGGACGGCGTGAGAGGCGCGGGGCCAAAGGCAGGAGCACGGCCGGGGCCGGGGAGGAGGCCTTGAAAGGAGGCGGGAAGACTGGCGTTAGAAAAACTCCAGGCGAGGAGATCAACGCCGCGCAAAGAGGCGGGGCGCAGGGTCAAGGAGGCGGTGGGCGCGAGCCAGACGTAGTGGCCCGCCTCGAGGTGCCAGGCCAAGCTGTCGTGGAAGCAGGCGACTCGGGCGCGTGGGGCGAGAAGGAGCAAATGGGAAACTTCGCCAGACTTTGATGCGGACGGGGTTGGAGACGGATCCGTGGGCGCGGGAGCTGGAAGGACCAACCCGGCGGTCGGCAGGTAAAGATCGACGAGGCGCTGAGGGGAGGCGGCTTCGCCGGAAAGAAGGCGGGCGTCCGGCGGGAACATCGCAGGCTCAGGACTCCTTCAGCGGAGGCGGGTTGCCGCTCTGCCATGCGGCCGCTTTCGAGGAACGGAGCGCGACGGGCGAGACAAAATTCATGAGGGCCAAGATGGGAAATAATAAATATGATTATGAGACTCAGAATCAATAGATAAATCGCACCGGCATCTCCGTCACCTATTGGGTGACGCAATCGGGGTGGACGTTTGCGGTGCGAGGAGAGGGAGGGCGGGGGATGGCATTGTGTAGGTTGAATCTCACGGCTTGGCGTCGGCGCGGTCGGGGGCGGCGGGGACGGTGGCTTGAGAGGCGAGCGAAGGACGGGTTTTCTTACGCAAGCGCCAGAGAACGAAGCCGGTGGTAGCCAAGGCGCCGGGGGCCAGGCCGCCGAGGGTCCAAAGGATTTTCACCGGCAGCCCGCCGAAGGTCCCGTAGTGCAGCGGAACAAAGGCGTCGACGATGTTGGCCCACAGGCCGGCTTTGCGGATGTCGCTGGCGGTGGTGAAGGCGTGGGTCTTGGCGTCGTAGGCGACGGTGCTTCCGTAGGGGCCGCGTAGAAAATGGCCGGGCACTTTTCCCCAGAAGGTGATGGCGGCCTGATCGCTTTCTTCCCAAGGCATTGAGACGTAGCCGGCGCGGAATCCGGGGATGCGGCTCGTGGCGTCCGC
>CBIHRE010000763.1:0-2211 GCA_966212385.1 uncultured Akkermansia sp.
CTCGAGAAGGTGTGCAGCCGGTTGAGCGAGGCGTAGCTCGTGTAGCCGCCGGGATAATTTTTTTCGCACCATTTGCGGCCCTCCGCGTCGAACTCGCGCAACTGGCGGCACTCGTCGGCCAGGTCGGCGTTGAAGCGCGCCGCGCCGCCGCTCCGGAGCGGCGCGCAGTAAATTTGGGTCGGAAACCACGCACGCACCGGCGTCGCGGCGGAGGACTTTGTCTTGGGCATGATCGCGGCAGCATGGGCCGCCCGCGCTCGCCGGAGCAAGATAGCGTTGGCACCCGCGCCGCTTCCGCCTGTCTTCCCCGCCATGCGCGTATCTCCGCTCCTCGCCGCCGCCTTGCTCCTCATGCCCGCCCTCGCCCGCTCCGCCGACACCTCAGCCGTCCAAGCCTCCACGCAGGCCGAAAACCTCGCGGACACCTGGGATCTTTCCTCGCTCTTTCCCGACGCCGAGGCCTGGGACAAGGCTCGTCTCGCCCTCGCCGCCGAGCTCAAGGACCTCGCCGCCTTCCGCGGCCGCCTCGGCGAAGGCCCCAAGACGCTCCTCGCGGCCCTCGATAAGCACAGTTCGCTCAATCTCCGCTACGCCAAGCTCGCGATGTATGCGCACCTGCAGGCCGACGAGGACACGCGCGTCGCCGCCGGCCAGGAGCGGCAGCAACTCGTCGAGCAACTCGGCTCCGACCTCGCCCAGGCCGCGAGCTGGATGAGCCCCGAGATCCTCGCCCTCGGCGATGAGACCGTGCGCGCCGCCATCGCCGCCGAGCCCGGCCTCGCGCCGCATCATTTCGGTTTGGAGAACACTCTCCGCCAGCGCGCCCACACGCTTGGCGCCGAGGCGGAAAACGTCCTCGCCCAGCTCGGGCCGCTCTCCGGCGCGGCAAGCAACATCTACAACATCCTCAGCAACGCCGATATTCCCTGGCCCACCGTGAAGCTCAGCGACGGCACCGAGGCCCGTCTCGACGCCTCCGGCTACACGCGCTACCGCGGCGTGCCGGATCGCGAGGACCGCAAGAAGGTCTTCGAGGCCTTCTGGGGCGCCTACCAGACCTACGCCCGCACCTTCGGCACCACGCTCTATTCGCAAAATCAGGCCGACGTCATCAACGCCAAGGCCCGCCATTATCCCGACGCGCTCAGCGCCGCCCTCTCGGCGGACGACACCCCCAGCGAGGTCTACACCACCCTCGTCTCCGAAGTGAACGCCGGCCTGCCCGCGCTTCACCGCTACTTCAAGCTCCGCGCCCGCCTCCTCGGGGTTTCCGAGCCTCGCTACTACGACATCTATCCGCCCCTCGTCGGCGCGGAGATCCCCTTCACGCTCGCCGACGCCAAGCGCCTCACCATCGACGCCACCCGCCCGCTCGGCGCCGACTACACCCGCAAAATCTCCGAGGGCCTCGGCTCCCGCTGGATGCACGCCTACCCGCGCGAGGGGAAACAGTCCGGCGCCTACATGGCCGGCTACGCCTACGACGTGCATCCCTTCGTGCTCATGAACTTCAACGGCGACTACGAGTCCGTCACCACCGTCGCCCACGAGTGGGGCCACGCGATGCACTCCGTCCTCGCCAACTCCGCCCAGCCCTACGAGACCGCCGACTACCCGATCTTCACCGCCGAGATCGCCTCCGTCGTGAACGAGGTCCTCCTCCTCGAGCACATGCTCAAGATCGCCAAGGACGACGACGAGCGCCTCTTCTACCTCGGCACCGCCCTCGAGGGCATGCGCGGCACCTTCTACCGCCAGGCCATGTTCGCCGAGTTCGAGCTCGCCACCCACCGGGCGGTGGAGGAAGGCGGCGCGCTCAGCGCCGAGGCCTACACCAAGATCTACGGCGACCTGCTCCGCCGCTACCACGGCCACGACGAGGGCGTCCTCAAAATCGACGACGCCTACTGCGTCGAGTGGGCCTACATCCCCCACTTCTACAACGCGTATTACGTCTACCAATACGCCACCTCCATGGCCGCCGCCAACCTCTTCTCCGACCGCATCCTCTCGGGGGAAAAAGACGCGGTCGACACCTACCTCGGGGTCCTCAAGGCCGGCGGCTCGCAACACCCCTACCGGCTCGTCAAGGCCGCCGGCGTCGACCTCGCCTCGCCCGCCCCCTACCGCGCCACCGTCGCCCGCTTCTCGTCCATCATGGACCGCATCGAGGCCATCCTCGCCAAACGCGAGGCCGCCAAGGCCGCCTCG
>CBIHRE010000764.1:0-2203 GCA_966212385.1 uncultured Akkermansia sp.
TCGAACATATCGGGGCAATAATGCGGGTTGTCCGCGACCCCGTCGTAGCAGAACACGAGAAAACTCCACTCGCCGACCTTCACCGGCGGCTCGGCGATATCGAGGCGGTAATACGCGGAGCCGTTCACGGTGAAGCCGAGGCTGTTCTGATCGATGCAGATGAAGACGCTTTGCTTGCCCTGCTCGTTGTCGGCGGCGCAGATGTTGAGCAAACGCGCTTCGGGTTGTTGGTCCACGGGCAGGGCCGCCTTGACCCACATGGTGATGGTGAACCGGCCGGACGTTTTGCCGGTCTGCAACGGCGATCCGTAGGAGTTCACCTGCGCGCCGATGCTGCTCCCGTAGACGTTGCGGGAGGCGTTCAAGACGTCGGGGCTGGATTCGCTCACGCCGCCGCCGGAATGTTGAAAGACGGGGACCTGTCCCGGCTCGCCGCCCGCGATGGTGAGCTCTCCGCCAAACGAGGTCATCCGGGAGGATTCCGACAAGCCGCCGGCTTCAAACGACCATCGGTAGAGGTAGCGGTCGGCGGGGGTGGATGCCGCTTGGGCGCCGGGGGCGGCATAAAAAGACGAAAGCATGCAAAACGCGAAAAACGCCGCCTGTCGCTTGAAGGAGGAGTGGGGTCGGGGCATAGGAGCGCCCAATGTGATTTATTGATAAATCACATCAAGGAGAAAACCATCCATTGATTTACTGATAAATCTTGACGGGGCCCGCAGCTGAGCGCGTCGCTTTGCCCGCCGACGTGCTCGATCGCCTTCAGTCGTGCGCGGCGCGCCGCGTCTCTCCCTCACGCGGATTTCAGCCGCGCGTCATTGTCTTTCTCCCATGTCCACCCTCGAACGTGATGTTTATCTCGGCACCGATTCCGGCGCCACCACCTCCAAGACCTGCGGCGTATTCGCCGACGGCGCCCCGATATCGCTCAAGCTGCGCCAAAGCTCGATCAACTCGCAGTCGGGCACCGCGGCCGTCGTCGCCGGATGGATCGAGGGAGCGGAAGGCTTTTTGGCGGAGAATGGCCTCTCGTGGGTCCTTACCGCGCCTACGGGATCTTGGAGCGGTCCGCCAATCTGCCGGAGAGTTTCGCGGGTTGGAATTTTCATGCCGACTTCGCCGCGGCCCTGGCCCGGGCGGCAGGCCGTCCGATCCCGCTTTTCTCGGGCAACGATGGCGATCTGGGCGGCGTGGGCGAGGCGGCCCGGGTTCGTGGCGGCTCCCGCGCCACCGTGCTGATGCTGGCGCCCGGTTCGGGTCTTGGCGCCGCATATATCGGCGCCGACGGTCTGCCTCTCTCGGGCGACCATCTCGCGGGCATGGAGGCGGGCCACATGCCCGTGCCGCTCCAGCTTCTGGACCACGAACTCCACCGGGTCGCCCCTTTTCGCTGTGGTTGCGGACGAGACTGGGGCTGTGTGGAAGCCTACACCGCGATCTCCGGGCTTCCGCAGTATCTCGACGTGTTTCTGCTCCGTCATCCGGGGCACGAGCTGCTATCCTCCGTCGAAACGCCCAAACATAAGGCGCTCTCCCTGCGCGGGCGGGCGCAGCGTGGCGACGCGCTTGCGCTGGAGATATTCGACGCGCAGGCGCGGGCGCTTGGCCTCCATGTGGCCAACCTTTGCATGGCGGTGGATCCCGGGATCGTCGTGATCGGCGGCGGGCTCGTCGATCCGGAGAGCACCAGCGAGGAGTTCCGCCGGCGCTATTTGAACGGCATCCGTTCCGCGGCCGAACCCTACCTGTTCCCCGCTCAGCGCGCCCGTCTCAAAATCGTGCCCGCCTCGCTTGGCGAGATGTCCCAGTCGATCGGCGCGGCCTTGGCCGCTCTCTATTCTTCGCGGGTCGCGGAGTGACGGGTGTCGGCGGGGCATGCATCACGCGAGCGCCGCCGCGTGCTCGCCCGGGGCGAGCCCGCGTGTTCGAGGACGCCTTCCTTTTCACCCGCGCACCAGTGCGCGGGGATAAGGTGCAGGGCCGGCGTGGCGGATCTGCCGCGCTGCCGGTCGAAGTGGTCGCGCACCAGCAACTCCACCGCGCGGGAACCGATCTCGCTCCAGCGCAGATCGAGCCCCGCCGAGGCGATCGGGGCGGCCTGGATATCCAGCGCGCACGACGCCTGCTCGACTTCCGACGGAAGCGCCTCGGGAGCGAGCAGGAGGTCGACCGCGTGTTCGCGTTTCCACCGTGCCACGGCGGC
>CBIHRE010000765.1:0-2203 GCA_966212385.1 uncultured Akkermansia sp.
GCCGACGTTGAAGGCGACCTGGTAGGTGTCGTTTGCGGCGGTCTTGCGGGAGGCGAGGCCGGTGGAGCCGCCGATGGTGAGGTCGGGCTGGAGTTTGCCGGAGAGGGGGAGAACGGCGCCGAGATGGGCCAGTTCGAGGCGTCCGGTGTAAGCGCCTCCCGTGGCGGGGAGGGTCAGGCTGAGTTTGCCGGCGGGAACGTTGGGCGCGGAGGAATCGAAGAAGAGGGTCTCGTAGGTGCCGGCGAAGGCGGGGACGATGGCGAGCTGGCCGACGTTGTAGCCGTAGAGGGCGTAGTTGTTGTCCGCGCCGCCGGAGACGGTGATGTCGTAGGTGCCGGCGGGGCTGGCGGGTTTGGCGGTGGTGGCGCCGACGGGGCGGCGATCGAGGACGGCGAAGGTCTCGCCGTTGACGAAGCCCTCGTAGCTCAGGGTGAGCGCGGGGTTGGCGACGCCGAAGTGGCGAACTTGGTCGTTGGCGCTGACAAGGAGCGGGGCCTTGGCGATGACGAGCGTGCCGGCGGCGGTGACGGAGCGCGCGGGAAGGGTTTTGGTGGTGGCGACGACTTTGACCGCATAGGAGCCGGCGTTTTTGGGCACGGCGGTTCTGCCGGGGTAGGTGATCTTGAACGTGTAGTCGGCGGCGGTGCCGGGGGAGACGGTGAAGTCGGCGGCGGGATCGAAGCTGACGGGGAGGCCGGTGTAGGTGCGGGAGAGGTTACCTATGCTCAGGGTAAGCGGTTCGGTCTCCTGCGCGTGGAGAGGGGCGGGAGCGAGAAGGAGGGCGGCGGCCGGGAGACCCAAGACGAAGGGGCAAAGAACCGAGAGGAGGCGGGCTACTTTTGGCAGACGAAGAAACATTGTTCGATGGATCCGAGGGCTGATGAGGTGGCGCGAGGAGTTTGGGTGTCGGTTGAAGCGGATTTCGATCAGGGCCGGACGAGGCGGATCTCGCCGGCGACAGACGGGGTGTCGGTGGAGTTGGAGAGGGCTTGCAGGAAGAAGGAGCCGGCGCCGAGGAGGGCGCCCGGGCCGCTTTCCGCGGAGGCGGGGCTGCGCAGGACGCCGTGGACGGCGATGGTGCGCTGTTCCGGTTTGGCGGGTGCGGGCAGGACCTGGTCGGAGAGGACGAAGCTTCCGTTGAAGGCGCCGGTGGCGGGGTCTGCCTTGAGCGAGAAACGGGCGAGGTTGGCGGGAGCGGTGACCGGTGCGACGAGGGTGAAGAGACCGGCGGTCGAGATCTGTCCGGCGGAGGGGAGGGCGGCGACGCGCGCCCCGAAATCGAGATCGAAGGGAGCGAAGGAAACCGAGACCGGGAAGGCGGCGGCGGGGCGGATCCAGGGATCGAGGGTGAGCGTGGGGGAGAGGGGGCCGAAGCCGGCGGGGTAGGCTTTGGCGGTGGATGCGGTCTTGATCCAGGTGAGGATGACGCCGGCGGAGGCGGGGATGTGGCGGCGGCCGGGGAGGCGGGCGGTGTCGGGGTGGGCGAAGAGGGGGATTTCGCCGGCGAGGTAGCTGTCGCGGAGGGACGGGTAGGGCAGGACGAAGAGGCGGTAGGCGCCGTCGGAGTCGGGGGCGAGGGTGGCGGTGAAGGGCGTGTCGTCGCCGAGGCGGCCGGAGAGTTTCAGGTTACCCTTGGCGTCGATGGCGGCGGTGGCGTGGCCGGAGCCGGCGGGGGCGAGGGCGGCGGAGTCGGAAACGGGCGAGAGGAGGGCGGTGTGGGCGCCGCTCCAGGCGAGTTTTTGCCCGGCGGGAGGGACGAAGACGCGCCGGCCGGAGGGGGCGACGGCGAAGTAGGCGTCGTCGCGGTCGAGGGTGGCGGTGAGGCGGCCATCCAAGGTGAGGTCGAAGGCGAGGCGGTAGGCGCCGGATGTGATCGTGTCGCCGGCGAGGCCGGTGGCGGAGGATAGGTCGAGGTCGCCCTTGAGCGGGACGGGGTTGGCTTCGCGGGCGAGCACGAGGCGGCCGGTGTAGCCGCGGCCGGAGGCGAGGACGGCGAGCTCGAGTTTTCCGGCGGGGTCGCCGCTTGCATCGTAGAGCAGGCCCTCGTAACGGCCGGAGAAGGTATCCACGGTCAGGATACCGGGCGCGTAGGTGAAGGTGTAGTTGGCCGCGGCGGCGCCGGAGACGCGGATCGGGTAGCTGCCGCCGGGGCTGGTCGCGGTGGCCGGGGGCTTCGGGCTCGCCGCCGGAGGATTGCACGCGA
>CBIHRE010000766.1:0-2199 GCA_966212385.1 uncultured Akkermansia sp.
TGTGCCAGGGGACGCGTTCGAGGAGTTCGCGGGAGAAGGCGCGGTAGCCGGTGTGGTATTCGGAGAGCTTGGCGCCGAGGAGGACGTTTTCGGCGAAGGTGAGAGCGCGGTTGGCGACATATTTCCAGGCGGGCATGCCGCCGCGGAGGGCCTGGCCGCCGAGGATGCGGCTGCCGATGACGCAGGCGTAGACGTCGTTCGCGACGAGCGAGGCCATGGCGGGTATGAGGGCCGGCGTGTATTGGTAATCCGGATGCACCATGATGACGACGTCGGCGCCGGCCTCGAGGGCGGCGGCGTAGCAGGTCTTCTGGTTGCCGCCGTAGCCGAGGTTGCGCGGGTGGACGTGGACGCTGGCGTGGGGCAAGGTCTGCGCGAGGGCGACCGTCTCGTCGCGGCTGGCGTCGTCGACGATGACGACGTGGTCGACGACTCCCGTGGCCATGACCTCGTCGTAGGTGCGCCGCAGGGTCTTCGCGGCGTTGTAGGCGGGCATGACGACGACGATCTTGCGATGGTTAAACATGGGGTAGGAGCGGGGAGCTAGGGGCTAGGAGCAGGGAGCCAGAGGGCGGAGGCCTGAGGCGGGACGAGGACGGGGGCGGGGGAGCTCAGCCGCCGGAGCGGAGGCGGGTGCGCCAGGCGGAGGAGGCGGCGGGGTCGTGTTGTTTCCAGAAGCGTTCGACGACGTCGGCTGCGTTGGCGCGGACGACGGGGTCCTCGATGGATTTGACCCAATCGGCGGCCTTGCGCGGGTGAGCGAACGCGTATGATGAGATGAAGGTGCCGAGGGCGTGGTCGCGGTCGGAGCCTTTGGGCAGGGAGGAGAGGTAGGCGCCGGCTTTGGCGGGGTCGACGCGACCCCAGCTCTCGATGGTGAGGGAGAGGGCGGAGGTGCGCGCTTCGTGGTCGGGGAGCTTGAGGGCCCAGGCGGCGGCGCCGGCGGGGTCGGTGCGGCCCCAGGCGTCGGCGATGCTGTTGACGGCAGCGGTGGAGAGCTGCGCGGGCGGGAGCGTGGCGGCGAAGGCGGCGGCGTCGGCGGGGTTGTGCTCGGCGAGGGTGACGACGAGGCCGTTGGCGAGCTTGGTGCGGATGTCGCCGGGGGGCATGGCCTGGATCTGGGCGATGGCGGCGGGGGCGTCGTCGCGAGCCCAGGAGTTGGCGAGGCTTTGCACGGCGAGGTCGCGAATCTCGCCTTCGCCCATTTGCGAGGCGAGGGCGAGGGCGCCGGCGGGATCGTCGAAGGACTGGGACTCGCCGATGGCGGCGACGGCATCGTGTTTGGCGGCGCCGGGCGGGAGGCGTTGGGCCCAGGCGAGGGCGCCGGGGGTGTCGGTGGCGGCCCAGGTGTTGAGCGAATGCTGGAGGGCGCGGCGGCGCTCGGAGGGGGCGGCGAGGGAGGCGGCCCAGGTGGCGGTGCCCTCGGGATCGAGGCGGGCGCGCTCCTCGCCCATGTAGCCGAGGGCGTGTTCGCGGAGCTCGCCCTCGGGGAGGCTGAGCAGCCATTCCTGGGCGAGGGCGGGGTCGAGGTGGGTGTAGCCGGTGGCGATGGCGCCGATGGCGTCGCGTTGGCTGGTGCCAGCGGGTAATGCTTTGGCGAATACGGAGGCCATGGCGGGGTCCTCGCGGGCGAGGTCGACGCTGACGGAGCGGAGGAGCTCGTTGCGCTCGCTGCCGACGGGGGCCTTCATGACGTAGTCGAGGGCGATCTCCGGGTCTTCGTGGGCGATGAGGCCGAGGGCGTTGCCGAGGGTGGTGAGGCGGGCCTCGCCGGCGGGGAGGGCGGAGGCGGCGGCGAGGGCGGCCTCGGGCTCGCGGGCGCCCCAGACGAGGATGACGTTTTTCAACATGTCGGCGCGGGCGGCGCCCTCGGGGAGGGCGGAGGCGCGCTCGAAGGCGCCGGCGGCGTCGACGTTGGCGAGGTTGCCGAGGACCATGCCGGTGGCCTCGCTGCGCTCGCGGCCGGGGGGAAACTTGGCGATGAACTCGAGGGCGCGGTCGGGGTCGTTGGTCGGCCAGGCGGAGGCGGTGAGGACGAGGGCGCGGCCGCGGAGGGCGCCGGGCGGGAGGGCGAGGACGAAGTCGGCGGCGGCGGACGGGGAGACGGCGGCCCAGTTGTTGATGACGGTGCCGAAGACCTCGTTGCGCTCGGCGCCGGCGGGAAGGGTGTCGACCCAGGCGAGGGCGGCGCGCGGCTCC
>CBIHRE010000767.1:0-2191 GCA_966212385.1 uncultured Akkermansia sp.
TTCTTCGGGGGCGCGGGCGCGCCCGGGGGTTTGAGCAGGCCTTGCGCGTAAACCTAAACAGCCAGAAGCTAAAGCGAAACGCCAAGGAGGCGGAGGGCGGCTCGGCGATAGTGGGCGAGAAACGGCATGGGCATGGCAGGAAAATGGTTTGGGGCGCGGATCCGCTGAATTCAGGGCACGAGCGGCCGCTCGACGCGCACCCGCATGAATAGCGTCGGCGATTGCGTCCCCGTCGCGACCGCGCGCGTGGTGGACAACCCCGAGTCCGGAGCGATGCGGCCGAGGGCGCTGTCGACCCATTCGCCGACCAGCGAGGTGGCCAACTCGATCCGATAGCGTCTCGTCGCGCGCGACGTGAAACTCACGTTCGCGGTGTCGAAACCGGGACCGGCCGCGGCCCGCTCGAAGGAAAAGGCCAGCAGACGAAAATTATCCGCTCGGGCGGTCGGGTCGGTGTCGGCGAGATATTCCGCGCCGTTCGAGGCGCCGTCCCCGTCATAATCGCCGGCGGCATCGACGCTCCCGAGGCCAGGGAAATGAAACAGCTCCCACGCGTCGGGCAGACCGTCGCCGTCCGAATCGGGCGCGGGCGCGATGGCGTTGGCCGCGACCGAAAGCGTGAACTCCCCGAGTTGGATCCAGCCCACGTTCGCCGAGTAGGCGTAACCGGAAAGCCGCCCCGTGGTGAGATCGACCCGCGGCGCGCCGGCCGGAGTGAACAGGATCCAACCGATGTTGGCACCGTAGGCGTAGCCCAGCAACGCGCCGGGCGTGCCCCCGCCGGCGGTCCAGGTCGAGACGTTCACGCCGTAGTCCGATGCGGATACATTGTTGTAGACCCGGCCGTCTTGCGGGGTGCCGTCGCCGAGATGGATCCAGCCGACATTGGCGGAATACAGGTAACCGGAGCACACATGCTCCGACACGCGCGCCCCATCGACCGCCGACGGACGCGCATCGATCCAGCCGATGTTACCGCCATAGGCGTAGCGGTTGTCCGCCGAGATGGTGGTTTGCGCGAGAGCGTCCGCGCCGAGGCGAGCAAGTAAAAGGCAGGCGAAACCACGCCGCTTGAAACCGCCGAAGCTGAGAGATGCCCGCGACATGACTACGCCGGAACGAGTAGGGCGTTCCTCCCAGACGGCCATCCGGATCCCGAGACGGCCGGGCGAATTACGAAGCGCTCACAAACGCAACGCCGACTGGGGCAGCGACACCGGGCTTTCGCCGGTCTACTCCGACACCCAGAGCCCGCAAGACAGCGCGGGCATCCAAAGCCGCGGAGTCACCCGCTGCGAGCCGGCCGGCCGATCCGGCGGAATGAAACGCTCGTGGTCGGCCAACTGCCGCCAGGACGCCACCGCCCACTCGCCGACCGGAAGCTCCACGTCCGCGAGAGTCGGATTGATCACGAACAAAAGCCTCTGCGAGCCCTGGGACAGGTCGGCGTTGTAGATCACCGCCGCGGCGTTCGAGTTCTCCGCCCAGATAAACCGGAAGAAGCCCTCGCTCGCGCGCGAGAAATGGCGCAGCAAGCGGCCCCTCTCCGAAAGCCGGAAGGCGATCCAGTCGGCGAAATACGCGTGCGTCGACGGGAAGCGGCGGATGCGCGAGTAATCGAGCGCGTTCAGATCGCCGCGCAGGTAGGTGTTGTTCACCCCGTGCTTCGATTTGAGGAAATCCTGGCCCTCGCAGAGCATGGGAATGCCGATCGAGCTGAACAACACGGCCGCCATCAGATGGGTGCGGCGGCGATCGTTCACCGTGGGCTGGTGACCGTCGAAGTTCGCGTTCTCGGTGATGACGTCGATCCAGCACCGGTCGTCGTGGGATTCGACGTAGTTGACCGTCTGCGCCGGCCATTTCGCGTAATACCAAGGCGACCCCTTGAGGAAATACTCCAGCGTCTCGCGGGCGCCGATGCCATGCACGTAGTCGCGAAGAAAATTTCGGTATCCATCGTTCCACGACGCCCAACCGCTGTCGCGCAGCTCGCCGGCGGCGTGGCCGCGGAAACTCCAGGGCTCGGCGATGAGGATCACGTCGGGCTTCACGCGCTTCAGCGCCGTCTCCACGTCCTTCAGCACCGGCACGCCGACGAGGTCGGCGAGATCGAAGCGGAAACCGTCGACTCCATAGACATCGATCCAGTGCGCGCAGCTGTCGATGATCAGGCGCTTCATCATCGCGG
>CBIHRE010000768.1:0-2189 GCA_966212385.1 uncultured Akkermansia sp.
CGCACGGTCCGCGTTGTCCTCCACCTTAGGCCGTTCGCTCGCGAACGCTCCTCCCCGCCAACCGTGCATGGCCCCGCCAAAACAAAAAGCCCCGCAACACTCTCGTGTCGCGGGGCTTAAAGTGGCGCAGCTGTAGGGAGTCGAACCCCAAACCTTCTGATCCGTAGTCAGATGCTCTATCCAATTGAGCTACAGCTGCGTGATGGGAGGCGAGAGAAAGCAAGGTCATGAAAAGCAGCGCAAGCGCTTTTTCCCGAAAAAAGCGATCTCCCTCATTTCGCCCCGCATCAGCTTGGGCTACCTAGGTAACATGCCGCTGATTTCCAGCATTTTGCTCCACAACCAAGGCGGCAAGATTGTGTTCGCGCCGTTCACCCCGGCCGGCTCGCTTCCGCATCATTTCGGCCCTTGGAGCACCACGTCGGCGTTCATCCCGTTTTTCCCGGACTTCGTCCCCAAGCGGTTGATACACGCAAGGTCGCCGCCGCACCTTGGCAGCGGGACGGCGGGTGGCCGGGAAGAGACCACGGCCTCGACACTGAAATCAAGAAGCGAAGTGCACCCGCCGTCCCATCTCATCCCCGCCCCGTCCACCGATCAGCCGTGACGCCAAGAAGCCGACCGATCCCGCCGTCACCCGCCGGGTTACGGCTTCGCCTGAAGGATGACTATATCCCCTCGCCCCGCCCAACCAAGGCGCCGCCAAAAACCCAGCGCCGCCTCGTTGTTCGCGTAAACCAAGATCGATGCCTTGGCGATTCCAGCGCCGCGCAGCCCCGCCATGGCAAATTCGACCAAGGCACGGCCGACACCGCGCCCCCGCCAAGCCGGCGCCACCGCGAGATGATAAAGAAAACCGCGGCGCCCGTCGTGCCCCGCCAACACCGCGCCGCCCAGACGACCGTCCTCGTCGCGCCACACCGCGCTCAGCCCCGGATTACGCGCCAGCACACCCGCCAGCATCGGCTCCGTTTCCTCTTCACCCATGCCCATTCCCTCCGTCGCGCTCCACAAGGCCAGCGCTTCCGGCAAATCCGCCACATCCATGGCCCGCGGCATCGAACGCGCGCCCGCCCCATTTTTCACGCCACCGCCCGAGCGCGCCCAATCCGAAACGGTCTGCGCATAAAGCGCATGATCCACGCTTCGCCCGTAAAGCATCTCCGCCTCGCGCAAAACCCCCTCCAAGGCAAAACCCAGCCGCTCCGCCACCCCGCGGCTGCGCAGATTTCCCGTCGCCGCGGCGATCGTCTGCCGGCGCAAACCGAAGGCCGTGAAGCCATGCGCGATCAAAGCACGATTGGCCCTCGTCATCAGTCCGCGGCCTTCAAACTCCTCCCCCAGCCAGTAGCCGATGTGCCCCGCCAAATTTGCCCGATCGACGACGTTGTAACCACCCACGCCGGCGATCCGGCCGTCCTGCCACAGGCACACCGCCAAACCCGTTCCCGCCTCCGCCTGCTTCAACGTCGCCTCGATATTGGCCCGCGTGTGCTCCGGCTTCGTGCAAGCGTCCAGCCAGGGCAACCACTCGCGCAACCGGGCCCGGTTCGCCTCGGTCAACGCGAACAACTCGTCCGCGTCCTCCGGCATCCGCTGCCGCAACTCCAAGTGCTCGTCCACACGCAGGAAAAACGGCGAAGCCATGCCCCGCAAAAACCAAATCCCCCGCCGGCTTTCAATCCCCGCCTTCGCATCTCCGCTCTCTCGAGTCCTTCCCCTTAATTTATCCACAGAGAGCACAGAGCTCGGACACAGAGGTCACGGAGTTACCAACCGCAGACGATCACCTCGCTCATCCCAATGACACGATCGATCCGTTTCATGGCATTGTCCGTGGATCGACTCGGATCGCCCACCCGGCTCGACCTCTGTGCCCTCTGTGTCGGAGCTCCATGCCCTCCGTGGCCAAAACGATCGGAAGGGTATTTCTGCTTTTGCATCCTCCGCGCCTTCTTGCGGCCATCTCATCATGCCCGCCGACCACGCCGCAGATCCCGCGCTGCTCCACGCCATCACGCGCCTTGCCGCCACCGCCGAGAGCCCGCGCGCCGCCATGGTCGAGATTCTCCGCCTCGCCATCGCCCGCTTCGGCGCCTCCTCCGGAACCGTCGCCCTCCTCAACCCCGACACCGGCAAGCTCGAGATCGAGGTCCATCAAGGCATGCCGCCCGACATCGACGAGGTCG
>CBIHRE010000769.1:0-2188 GCA_966212385.1 uncultured Akkermansia sp.
GCGAGCGACGTCACCGCCACGAGCTACACCGACACCGGTCTGATCGCCGGCGGAACCTACTACTACGTCGTCACCGCCACCAACGCCGCGGGTGAAGGCTCGGCCTCCGCCGAGACCTCGACCACTCTGGTTTCGCTGGCGCCCACCGGCCTCTCCGCCAACGGCTGGAACGGCGCGGTGAATCTCGCCTGGACCGCCTCGAGCGGCGCCACGAGCTACACCGTCAAGCGCTCGACCACCAGCGGCGGCTCCTACTCCACCCTCGCGAGCGGCGTCGCCTCCACGAGCTACTCCGACACGACGGCGGTGAACGGCACGACCTACTACTACGTCGTCTCCGCGAACAACGCCGGCGGCGAAAGCGCCAACTCCGCCGAAGCGTCCACCACCTTCACCCAGCCGCTGGTCCATCTGAAGTTCGACGAAACGGGCGGCGCCACCACCGCCGCCGACGCCTCGGGCAACGGATGGACCGGCACGCTGGTCAACGGTCCGCTCTGGTCCTCCGGGCGCGCCGCCAACTCGGTCGACCTCGACGGCGTCAACGACCACGTGACCTTGCCCACCGGCGTGGTCTCCAGCCTGAACAACTTCACGATCACGCTCTGGGCCAACCTCGACTCGCTCTCGACCTGGTCCCGCTTGTTCGACTTCGGCACCGGCACGACGGTCAACATGTTCCTCACCCCGAAGAACGGTAACAACTCGAAGATTCGCTTCGGCATCACCACCGGCGGCAACAATGCAGAGCAGCGCATCGACGGCACGGCGGCCCTGCCCATCGGCGGTTGGCACCACGTCGCGGTCACGCTCAACGGCTCCACCGGCACGCTCTACGTTGACGGCGTCCAGGTCGGACAAAACACCGCCATGACGCTCAAGCCCTCCAGCCTGGGCAGCACGACGCTGAACCGCATCGGCCGCTCGCAATACAACGACCCCTACCTCATGGGCCGCGTCGACGAGTTCCGCATCTACGGCCGCGCGCTCTCCGCCGCGGAGGTCGCCTCGCTCATGAACACCAGCCCCGCCGGCCTCGTGTCGGCTCCGGCCTCGCTCACCGCGACCCCCGGCACCGGCCAGGTGGCCTTGAGCTGGGCCGCGGTCTCCGGTGCGACCAGCTACGACGTGATGCGCTCCACCACCAATGGCGGCGCCTTCGTCGACGTGGCGACCGGACTCACCACGACGACCTACACCAACACCGGCCTCACCGCCGGCACGACTTACTACTACGTCATCGTCGCGCACACCGCCACCAGCGAGAGCATGAACTCCCCCGTCGCAACCGCGACCGCGCAGTAACCCCACGCACCACCACGGGTGGACGGGCGGGTCCCTCCGCCCGTTGTCTGAACGCCCCTGATACTAGCCGCGTGCTCAGCCACGCGCACGCCCGCCTCAAACGCCCGCCGCACCCAACCCCGCGGTGGGCGCGAGGCGAGGCGCGTTTTCACGGGAACGCCCGCCGCCCCTCGCCGGCTTCCTTCGCCATTCCCCACCCCAAAAAACATGAGACACATACTACCCCTCGGAGCATCCCTGCTCCTGCTCGCGCTCGCGCAATCCCAAGCCCAAGCCTATACCCACCCCTGCGTTCCAAACACCCGCGAAGAGTTGGACACGATCAAGGCCAGCCTCAATCAGGAGCCTTGGAAGTCCGGCTACGCCGCGCTTCAATCCGACAGCCGTTCCCAACTCTCCTACACCATGGGAGGGCCGTTCCAGAACGTCAGCCGGGCGGGGGCTTACGATCAATACCTCAATGCATGGCGGAGCGACATGACGGCCGTGTATAACCTCGCGCGCATGTGGTATTTCACCGGCAACGCCGCGTATGCGCAGAAGGCGCGCGACATCCTCATCGCGTGGGCGAACACCCACACCAGCTTCACCGGCAACGAGTCCGGTCTCGACCTGGGCGACTACGCCGTCTTTTACGGCGGCGGTGCCAGCATCCTGCGCGGCACCTGGCCCGGATGGACGGCAGCCGATACGACCGCGGTCAAAAACTACTTCCAGAACGTCCTTTGGCTTGGGGTTGGTGGACCGGCTTCGAACGCTTCGTGGCCGGACTCGGGCTGCGGTTCTTCTCGGCCCGCGAGCTGCTCTTCCTGGGCGGCAGCAACGGATCCGGCACCTGCGCCGGCCTCAACGACCTCCCCCCGGAAGAGCTCTGGCCGAATAT
>CBIHRE010000770.1:0-2184 GCA_966212385.1 uncultured Akkermansia sp.
GCACGGGTGAAACCTTCGCCTCGCGTTTCCTCACCAAACAATACACGGCCGCCAATAGCACCGCTTACCGCTATTATCGGCTGAACATTCTCTCCAATTTCAGCGGTAGCACCACCGACGGTATTCAGTTGGCCGAACTCGGGCTCTACGGCTATCGTTCTGCGCCGGTCGCCATCCCCCCTTCGGCGCCGACAGGCTTGAGCGCCACGGCCGTATCCACAAGCCGGATCGACCTGAGCTGGACGGCCAGTTCCGGCGTGACGAGCTACAATGTGAAGCGCTCTACCACCAGCGGCGGTCCCTACAGCATCGTAGCGACCGGCGTGACCTCCACGAGCTACGGCGACGCATCCATCCCGACACTTGGAGCCTACTACTATGTCGTCACCGCCATCTCCACGACCGGCGAAAGCGCGACCTCCAACGAGGCCGTGGCCACACCGCTAACGCCAGTCGAGCAGTGGCGAGCCGTCCACTTTGGTTCGTCCGAGGCGGTCGATGATGCCGCCGATCTCGCTGATCCCGACGGTGACGGCCGACCCAATCTACTTGAATACGCCCTTGGCGGCGATCCGCTCGTCTCGGACTCCGCAGGGGGGGGGCGTGGCCGCCCCCGACGGAGCCGGCTACCTGATGCTGAGCTTCGCGCGCGTCGCCGATCCGGCGCTCCTCTACGAGGTTCAGGCCAGCGAGGATCTCGCTGCTTGGGCGGCCTTCTGGAGCAGCACCGGTGCGGGGAATACCGCAGGCCCGGTGACCGTGACTGACATAAAGCCTATCGGCGCATATTCCCGCCGCTTTCTCCGGATCTCCGTGAGATGGTCCGAATAGTTTTCTCGGAAGGAAGCGCATCCGCGCGTCCGGATGCCGAGTCTGCAGACGAGCACTGCGAACACTGCGTCCGAAACAACCGCCTTTTCCGCTGTCCGTGCCGAAGCCGTTTTTCATGACCCCAAAACTAGCAGCCCTTGCAATAGCTCTGGCGGTTTCCTGCCTCCACGCGAGCGATCTGAAGCTCTGGTATGACACCGAGGGGACGACACCTTTGAACGAGGGCCTGATGATCGGCAACGGTCGCATGGGCGGCATCGTGATGGGGAGAGTGGCGGCGGAGCGAATCGTGCTCAACGATAGCAGCCTCTGGACCGGCGACGCCAACCCGGGCGGCGATTATGGGTCCATGGGCGCCTATCAGTGCCTCGGCAATCTCGCGCTCAACCTTCCGGGTCACGCCACATTCACTGCGTTTCGGCGGGAACTGGATATCGGCGACGCCCTCGCCAAGGTCAGCTACACTTCCGGCGGGGTTGGCTACATGCGCGAATATTTCGCTTCGAAACCGGACAACGTG
Source organism: uncultured Akkermansia sp. (assembly GCA_966212385.1). Classification (GTDB taxonomy): domain Bacteria; phylum Verrucomicrobiota; class Verrucomicrobiia; order Opitutales; family Opitutaceae; genus IMCC26134_A. The sequence continues at coordinate 1,352 of CBIHRE010000770.1, forward strand.
ATGGTCATCCGACTCACCGCCGACGCGAGCGCCGCGCTCACCGGCACCATCGCCTACACCGATTCCCATGGCGGCAGTGTCACCTCGGCAGGCAATGCCATCACGATGTCCGGCACGTTGAGCAATGCGATGAAGTATGGGCTCAAGGTGGTCGCGCTCAACACGGGCGGCAGCGTCACCGCGTCCTCCGGCCAGCTTGCATTCACCGGCTGCGACACTCTCACGCTCATCGTCGCCCTCGGCACGAATTACGTGATGGATCTCGCCCAAGACTGGCAGGGCCCCGATCCGGCCGCCGCGATCAGCCAACGTGCACAGGACGCGGCGGCGAAGGACTACGCCACGCTCAAAACCGAGCACATCGACGATTTTCACGCGCTCTTCAACCGAGTCACCTTGGATCTCGGCGTGTCATCCGCGAGTGTCATCGCGCTGCCGACCAATCAGCGCATCGCCCAGGCCGCCGCGAGCAACGATCCCGAACTGGAGTCGCTGCTTTTTCAATACGGGCGCTACCTCCTGATCTCGTGTTCCCGCCCCGGTCAGCTTCCCGCCAACCTCCAAGGCCTTTGGAACGACACCAATTCCCCCACGTGGTCCTCGGATTACCACACGAACATCAACATCCAGATGAACTACTGGCTCGCCGAGGTGGCCAACCTCTCCGAGTGCCACACGCCGCTCTTCGACCTCGTGCTGAGCCAGATCCCCGTCTGGCGGCAGCGGGTGGGCTCGTTACCCGCAGCCGACAGGCCGAACGGCGTGCCTCGCGGTTGGACGCTCCGCACGTCCCACAACATCCACGGGGGCATGGGGTGGAATTGGAACAAGCC
>CBIHRE010000771.1:0-2175 GCA_966212385.1 uncultured Akkermansia sp.
GGCTCTACCCATTCTCCGCTCCCGCGCCAACTTCACATCCCTCCGCAGCCTGAACGGCGGCTTCAAGGCCTGGGTCTCGTCCGCCCCCGCCTCCGCGTGATGCCCCGCCGCCGCGCCGCCACGCCCCCCGTCGTCCTCACCATCGCCGGCTCCGACAGCGGCGCGGGCGCCGGCATCCAGGCCGACTCGCGCGCCATCCACGCCCTCAGCGCCTTCGCCTGCACCGCGATCACCGCCCTCACCGCGCAAAACACCCGCGGCGTCGCCCGCTGGCAACCCACCTCGCCCAGCCTCCTCGCCGCGCAGATCGACGCCGTCCTCTCCGACCTTGCCGTCGCCGCGCTCAAAACCGGGCTCCTCCCCGGCACACCCGCCATCCGCGCCGTCGCCCGCGTCCTCGCCCGCCACCCACGCCGTCTCCCGCTCGTCATCGACCCCGTCATCGGCTCCACCAGCGGCACACGTTTTCTCGATGCGGCCGGCCTCCGAGCCCTCCGCCGCCACCTCTTTCCCCTCGCCACTCTGATAACCCCCAACTGGCCAGACGCCGCCGCGCTCACCGGCCTCCCCGTCACTACCCTTGCCGAGGCCGAGCACGCCGCCCGCGCCCTCGCCCGCTCCGCCGGCTGCGCCGTCCTCCTAAAAGGCGGCCACTCCCCCGACCGCGCCCGCTGCATCGATCTTCTAGTCACCCTCTCTTCGCCCGCCGCTCCCGACTCCTCCAGCTCCCCCGTCTCGCCTTCCCCCCGCCTCCGCCGTTTCTCCGCCCCCCGCCTCGCCACGCCCAACACCCACGGCACCGGCTGCACCCTCTCCGCCGCCATCGCCGCCGGCCTCGCTCGCGGCATTCCCCTGCCAGCCGCCGTCGCCCGCGCCCAGGTCCTCCTCCGCCGAGGCCTCGCCACGCACCGCGCCGTTCGCCTCGGCTCCGGCCTTGGACCGGCGTTTTTCGGGCTCCCAAGCCCCCGAAAATAAACCACTTCCCCGTCCGGCGCGTCCGCCGGAACAAAACCCTTGGCAGGCCGCGCCGCGGGCTCTTTCGTCCGCGTCAACCATGTCCACAGTGAAGCCCGCCCTCCTCGCTCTCGAAGACGGTTCCGTCTATCACGGCCGCGCCTTTGGCGCCGACGCCACCATCGCCGGCGAGTGCGTCTTCAACACGTCGATGACCGGCTACCAGGAAATCGTCACCGACCCCTCCTATTTCGGGCAAATCGTCACCCTGACCGCGCCGATGATCGGCAACTACGGGGTCAACGACGAGGACACCGAGGCCACCGCACCCCGCGCCTCCGGCCTCGTCGTCCGCGAGCTCTCGCCCATCGTGTCCAACTGGCGCGCCAACTCCTCCCTCGACGCCTACCTCAGGAAATACGGCATCCCCGGTATCAGCGATGTCGATACGCGCGCGATCACCAAGAAGCTCCGCGTCGACGGCGCCATGAAGTGCTGCCTGACCACCATCCCGATGTCCGACGCCGACGCCGTCGCCCGCGCCAAGGCCTGGCACGACATGGCCGGCAGCGACTACGTGAAGGACACCACCTGCCGCGAGCCCTACATCTGGGGTGCCTCCGATCCCTCCCGCTTCAACGCCCCCTACGTCCCCGTCGGCACCACCCTCGGCCAGGCCAACACCCCCGCCAAGCGCTTCCGCGTCGCCGCCTTCGACTTCGGCGCCAAGCACACCATCTTCCGCAAGCTCGTTAACCACGGCTTCGACGTCCAGGTCTTCCCCGCCACCGCCACCGCCGAGCAGGTCAAGGAACACGCCCCCGACGGCGTTTTCCTCTCCAACGGCCCCGGCGACCCCGCCGCCCTTGCCTACATCCACAAGACTGTCACCGGCCTCGTCCCCCACTACCCGATCTTCGGCATCTGCCTCGGCCACCAGATGATCACCCACGCCCTCGGCGGCACCACCTACAAGCTCAAGTTCGGCCACCGCGGCGGCAACCAGCCGGTCAAAAACCTCGAGACCGGCAAGGTCTCCATCACCGCGCAAAACCACGGCTTCGCCACCGACCCCGCCTCCCTCGAAAAAGGCGGCGCCGTCGTCACCGAGATCAACCTCAACGACAACACCGTCGAGGGCCTCCGCCACAAGGCGCTCCCGATCTTCTCGGTGCAATACCACCCCGAGGCCGCCCCCGGCCCCAACGACGCCGACCCGCT
>CBIHRE010000772.1:0-2166 GCA_966212385.1 uncultured Akkermansia sp.
CTCCTGGGTGCGCGTCTCGCGCGCGGTGGCGGTGACGGCCTCGAGGATGCGGGTGTTCACGACATCGCTGTTCATGAGCACCTCGAGGCGAGGAAAACCTTTGCCGCCGGGGAAGCCGGCCTGCGCGAGGAGTTCGCGCGCGGCGGCGGGATCGTGGGGCTGGCGGGCTTCGGATTGGTAGCCCGCGGCGCCGGGCGGGACGTAGTGGTAGGCGGGCAGGCGCGAGCCGTGGAGCACGGTGCCGGCGATGGCCTCGCGGTCGATCGCGAGGGCGAGGGCGCGGCGCACGCGGACGTCGTCGAGCGGTTTGCGCGTGGTGTTGAAGCGCAGGTAGAAGGTCTCGAGGAGCGGATCGACACGGAGCGGCGAGGGGTTTTGCGCGCGGTAGGCGGCGATGCGTTCGGGCAACACGTCGTAGGTGGCGTGGCGCTGGCCGGCGCGGTAGGCGGACTCGTCGGCGGGGAGGTTGTCGGTGGGGAAAAAGACCACGCGCTGGAGGCCGACCTTCGGGTCGGACCAGTGGTGCGGGTTGCGCACGACCTCGATGCGGTCGTTGGGAACCCAGGAGGCGAGACGGTAGGCGCCGTTGCCGACGTGGTTCTCGGGGCGGGTCCAGGCGGTGCCGCGCTGGTCGATCTTGCCGAACTTCAAGATGGTGGGCGGGTGGACCGGGAACCAGGCCTGATGGGCGGCGAGGCCGAGGAAGTAGGGCGTAGGCGCGGCGAGCTCGACGACGAGCGTGCGCGGATCGGGCGCGGAGAAGCCGACCTTGGAAAAGTCGTTTGTCTTGCCGGTGTTGAAGTCCTCGGCGCCGCGCACGGGGTAGAGCATGTAGGCGTATTCGGAGGCGAGGGCGGGGCGGAGGATGCGCTCGTAGGAAAAGAGAAAATCCGCCGCGACGAGCGGGTCGCCGTTGGACCACTTGGCCTCGGGGCGAAGGTGGAAGGTGTAGCGCAGGCCGTCCGCGGAGACTTCCCACGAGGACGCCGCGCCCGGGACGGGCTTGCCGCTCGCTTCGTCGATCGAGGTGAGGCCTTCGCCGAGCGCGAGGATGATGTTGAACTCGGTGTAGGCGGTGGCGAGGTGGGGATCGAGGTCGCCCGGTTCGGCGCCGTTGCCGAGGAGGAGGGTTTGCGAGGCGCGCGCGGCGTCGGCGTCGGTCTGTCGGGAACGGCAGCCGGCGGAGACGAGGGCGAGCAGGCCGAGCGCGGCGGCGGCGAAGCGGAGGAGCGGGAGGCGGGCGGGCATGGGCGGGAGAGAAGCGCCGGGCGCGGCTTCGCGCAATGGCGGGTTGCCAAGCCCGGGCGCGGCGCGGAGGGTGCGGGGCTATGTCGTCGTCGTGGTATTTCGTGAAGGATGGGCAGCGCAACGGGCCGATGCGGCGCGAAGAACTCGACGCGTGCGTGGCGGAGGGCGCCGTGGATGGCGACACGCTGGTCTGGCGCCCCGGCATGGCGGCCTGGGAAAAGGCCTCGTCCGTCGCCGAACTGGGCGTGCCTGCGTTGCGCATGCCGCCGCCGCTGCCGCCTCCGGAGACGGTGGCGATGTTCCCGGGGGCCGTCGGCGCGGGAGCGGCGGACGGAGCGGATGGCGCGGCGGGATATTTTCCGCGGGCGGAGGTTTCCGTGTCGGCTCCGGCGCGGACGTCGATGCCGACCTCGGCGTCGCGGTCGCGGGCGCCGGACTTCGCGGGCTTGCGGATCCGGCTGGCGGCGAAGGCGATCGATTGGGCGGTGCTCTATGGCATCGGCAGGTTGGTGCAGCGGGCGGTCGTGGCCATGGCCTTCGACGGCGTGATGCCGAATCTGGAGCATCTTTCGCAGTTGCTGCGCCTGGCCGCGTATGTGGCTCCGATCAATCTGTTCGTCGCGCTGGTCTACACGGCGTATTTTATGCGCATCCACGAGGCCACGCCGGGCAAGCGGATCCTGGGCCTGCGCGTGGTCGGCGCGGGGGGCGGACGTCTGGGCTGGGGGCGGATCGTCGGCCGCTTTTTCGCGGAGCTGCTGAGCCGGATCACCTTTTTCGCCGGCTACGTGATGGCGGCGTTCGACGACGAAAAGCGCACGCTCCACGATTACATGTGCGACACGCGCGTGGTGCGCGGCCCGCGCGAGACGAGCCGTTGGGAAGAACTGCGCCGGTAGCGGCGTGTTTTTGGAGTCG
>CBIHRE010000773.1:0-2165 GCA_966212385.1 uncultured Akkermansia sp.
CCGGAGGGACGGCCTGCATGTGGTCCTCGACGGGCGAGCGGGGGGCCTGCGCGACGGGCTGACCGGCGGGATCGGGGGGCGGCGGGGGCAGGGAAGTCAGGCCGGTTTCGGGAGCGATTTCGGGCGCGGGAGCCGCCGGCTGGGGCGCTCCGTCGGCTCCTTGGGCTACGACGCCGGAGGCGGGGAGGGTCGCGGCGAGAAGGGCGGCGAAGAGGGCGCGGGCGGGACGGGACGGGGCGGTCATTGACGTTCGAATTCGCCGGAGGCGGTTTTTTTGAAGACGGAAAAGCCGAGGGATTTGGCGTCGGAGACGGACAAAGGCTTGAGAAGTTTCGGGGTGTTTATCGCCTGAACGCCGGCGCGCTTCACGGCTTGGCCGCAGGTGGGACAGGCCGTGAGATCCGCGTCGTTCGGGGATTGCCGATGATCGAAGCCATCGCCGCAGAGGCGGCAGGGGGCGGCGGCGGGGACGTAGCGTTGGATGGGCACGGGGAGACGAGAATTTCCAAGATTCAGGGACCGGGGAGCAACGCGGATGTTCGCCGTTTGATGGATAGTAGCGAAAAGCGGGCCGAGAAAAAGCCCCGGCGCGCAGGGCGGCCGGGGCGAGGAAAGACGAGGCTGGCGGGGACCTGAGCTTTTGGCTTAGGGAGCAGCGGGTTCCGACTTGGCGATCTCGGCCCGAGCGAGCGCGGAGAGGATGCTGCGGGCGTTGCCCTCGGCGAGGGCGGGGCCCATGCGGCTCTTGACCTCGGCGGCCGCGGGCGAAGCGGGATCGAAGGCGGGGACGTCCTTTTTCAGCGCGTGCACCAGGATCGCAGTGGTGTCGCCGGATTGGATGAAGTCGCTGACCTGCCCTTGGTTGAGCTTGGAGAGGGCTTGGAAGGCGGAGTAGTTCAGGTCTTGGGGGGGCTGGGTCAGGGCAAAGGGCGCGGGGGTCTTGATCTCGACTTTGAGACCGGCGTCCGCGGCGGCGGCTTTCACGCTGTCGTCGAAGGGCTTGCCGGCGGCGAGCGCGGCGGCGACGGTTTCGCGGATCTTGCGGCCCGCTTCGTTGAAGAGGCGGCGTTTTTCGCCGGCTTGGTAGGCGGCGAGGGCTTTTTCGCGAACTTCGGCGAGCGCGGGCACGCGAGAGGCGATGGATTCGCGCCAGACAAGGATGGCGGCGCCGCCGGGGACGGGGAGGGGGTTGGAGTAGGGGCGGTCGGCGGTCAGGCGAAGGGCCTCGCCGGCGGCTTGCGAAGCGGTGTTGCCCCCGAGCGCGGCGGGCACGGCGCCTTCGCCGACGGGGCCGAGTTCTTGGATGGAAAGATTTTGGGTCGCGAGGAAGGCCGGGAGCTTGTCGGGGGCGACCTCGAGAAGCTTGACGGCGAGATCGTCGGCGGCGGCGAGGGCGGCCTTGTCGGCGCGCTGCTTGCGGAGGTCGGCTTCGACTTGGGCGCGGACGGCGGCGAATTTCGCGTCGGCCGAGGCGTCCGTGCCGGTGGCGGCGTCGATCTTGATCTCGGGGACTTTGACGTCGGCGGGGGCGGGATAACGGGCGGGGTTGGCGTCGTAGGCGGCGCGGATCTCGGCGTCGGTGAGTTTGACGGTGTCGGCGAAGCGGGACGCGGGGACGGTGATGGATGCGACGGAGACGCGGGGGCCGGTTTCGTAGCTACGGGCGTTGTTCTCGAACCACGCGGCGAGGGCGGTATCGGAGACGTCGATACGCGGGGCGAAGTCCTTTCCGTCGAGCGTGGCGACGGCGAGGGTCCAGCGGGTATCGCGGCGGGCGACTTGCTCGGCGAGGTCGGCGGAAAGGACGTAGCCGGGGCCGCCGAGGAGGTTTTCGTAGGCTTTGGCGCGGGCGTCGTCGAGAAGGACGCGAGCGACGTCGCCCTCGGTGAGGCGCGGGTTGGTCTTCAGGGAATCGATGAAGGAGGAGTAGGCCTTGGGATCGAATTTGCCGTCGGGGCCGGAGAAGCGGCCGAGGGTTTGGATGAAGGCGGCGAACTCGGGTGAGTCGGGCGTCGGAGCGGGCAGGTGGAGCCGGTCGGCGAAGTAGAGCGCGGTATGGCGCTGGAAGGCGTGGTCCTGAACCTCGGCCTCGGAGGACTGCTGATACGGGGAATTCTTGAGATAGAGGCTGAGCTCGGCGTCCTGGAACAGGGCGCGTCGGTCCT
>CBIHRE010000774.1:0-2140 GCA_966212385.1 uncultured Akkermansia sp.
CATCGACCTGAATGACGGGCGTCGAGGAAGAGCCGAGCGTGATGCCTCGGTTGGACACGCCGCCGTCGGAGATCGTCCAGCCGGCGGGCATGTCGTAATCGGTGTCGCCGAAGACGAGGCGGCCAAGCGTGCGGTTGGAATCAAGTATGAGCGTGGTGCCGTCGGTGAGGTCGCGCAGGCTGAAGTCGGCGGTGGCGCCGGAGGCTCCGGCGACCAAGCCGCCCTCCCAGTTGTCGGTGTCGCTCCAAAGGCCGTTGTCGTCGGTATTGTTCCAAATGCCGCTGCCGGCGGGGCGGATCGTGTAGGAGGGACCGGAGGTGTAGGCGCCGGAGATGGCGTTGCCCGCGAAATCGACGATGCCGGTCGCGCTGGATTTGAGGTCGAGGCGGAGGGTGCCGTCGCCCGAGACTCCGGAGACGGTGACGTCGTAGATCGAGGAGCTGACGGCGGAGGCGGCGGAAAGGGTGCCCGACGCTCCGGATCCGGTTAGGCTGAAGTCGCCCAGATCGACGTTCAGGACGGGCTCCGCGAAGCTGACGCGGTAGACGACGGTGCTCCCCGAGTTGGCGGAATAGGTGGCGGGGTTGAGGCGCTTGATCGAAGCGATGGCCGGCGCCGCGGTGTCGACCGTGACGACAAACGGAGAAGAGGCGGGGCTCGAGGAGCCGGAAAGCGTGGAAGTGGCGGTGAAGGTATGCGCGCCCGAAGCGAGCGCGGTGGTGTAGCTGAACGAAAAGGCGCCCGACGACGCGGTGCTTGTGCCAATGACGCCGACACCGGAGCGGTTGATGGAAACGGTGGCGCCGCTCGGGGCGGTGCCGGAGAAGGTGAGCGTGGTGTCGTTGGTGAGCCGGTCGGAGGACGAGGCGCCGCTGTCGGTGCTGATCGCGGTGAAGACGGGCGCGGCGAGTCCGGTGTCCACGAGATAGGCGGCCGACGAGGCGCCGGGGTTGCCGGCGAGGTCGGTGGCGGCGGCGGTGAAGGATTTCACGCCGGAGCCGAGCGAGGCGCCGGCGTAGGGTGCGGTCCAGTTGCCCAGTTCGTCGGCGACGGCGGTGGCGACGACGGTTCCGTCGAGGGTGATCGCGACCGTGTCGGCGGGGGCGGCGGTGCCGGAAAGCGAGGTGGTCGGCGAAAGCGTGACGCTGGTGATCACCGGGGCCGCAGGCGCGATGTTGTCGACGGTGACGACGAAGGCGGGCGAGGGCGGGGTGGCGACGCTCCCCACCGTGGCCGTGGCGGTAAAGGCGTAGACGCGATCCGCGAGCGAGGCGGCGGTGTAGTCGTAGGTCCAGTGGCCGGAGCCGTTGGCGACAACGTTGCCGAGGACGCCGAGATCGGCGCGGGCGATGGAGACGGTGGCGCCGGCGGTGGCGGTGCCGCTCAGAACGAGCGTGCGATCGGTGGTGACGCCGTCGGTGGCGGAGGCGCCGGTGTCGGTCGTGATGGCGGTGATAAAAGCGCCGGGCACGCCGCCGACGGCGATGGAGTTGATGTAGCGCTCGATGGCGAGATAGCCGTCTGCGCCCAGGGTGGTGGCGTCGGCGACGGCGGGGTTGGTGCCGGCGGCGGACTCCCACCAGTTGGGCATGCCGTCGTTGTCGGTGTCGGCGGCCTTCAGGCCGGAGGCGACCGTGCCGATGCCGCCCATCTCGGCTTCGTCGTAGATAAAAGCGCCGGCGGTGCCGTAGGAACGGACCTCGTTGACGACGTAGTTGTCCACGCGGTCGCGCTTGTGCGAGGCGCCGGCGCGGTCGAGGACCCATGCGAGCGAGGCGGAGGCGGAGAGCTCGGTGGTGGGCGCGGGATAGGCGAAGCGCGTGCCGACGACCTGGAGCGTCGAAAAACTGGAGTTGGTTACGGCGACGGGATCGAGGATGCCGTCGAGGTCGAGGTCCTGCTGGTTGCCGGAGTGAAAGATGCGGTAGTTGGTGTTGCCCGTGGTGAAGGGCGAGCGGCCGACGCCGGTCTCGGGACCGCCGATGAACGTGCAGTTGACGACGTTGCAGTAGGAGTCGCCCGCGGAGTCGCCCGCGGGAATGTAGCCACCGCCGGAGCCCCAGTTGTAGACGACGTTGTTGATGTAGTCGTTCACCCCCTTGATCTTGGGGTTTCGCATGTAGTTGTCGGCGTAGAGCGT
>CBIHRE010000775.1:0-2134 GCA_966212385.1 uncultured Akkermansia sp.
AGGCTCTCGGGGCCGTCGAGCAGGTCTTGCAGGCGGGCGGAAAGGGCGGCGTCGCTCCCGTCCAACCCGAGCTCGGCGGCGACCGAGGCGACGGAGTCGCGTTGCTTGGAGAGCGCGGAGCGGCCGGATGCGGAGTCGGAGACCACGGTTTGGAGGCGGCGCGGTTCGGGATGGCCGTAGAGATGGCCGATGGACTGGACGAGGGGGCCGGCGGAGCGGTCGAAGTTTTGAAGCGCCTCCTGAAGTCGGGCGCGGCGTTCGCCGAGTTGCCGGACCTTGGCTTCGGCGGCGTCGAAGCGCTCGCCCATCGAGAGGATGTTTTGCGTGGCGGTGGTGACGACGGTGGTGCGCCCGTCGAAGACGACCGCCTCCGATTGTTCGGCGAGATCCTTGAGGAGGGTCTTATGCTGGGCGGCGAGGGCGGGGCCGGAGGGCGCGGGGGCGAGAAGGGCCTCGCGGATGCGGATGATCGGCGCGCCGGTCTTGTCGACGAGGCGCGCGGCGAGCTCGGCGCGGAGCGCGGGGGCGGGCGTGGCGGTGGACTCGGCCTGCTGGAGACGGTAGAGGCCGGCCTGGGTGTCGAGCACGAGCCCGACGAGGGTCATGGTGGAGTCGAAGTTGAGGAAAAGGTTCGAGATCGTGTCGGAGCGGGTCTGCTCGACCTCGGCGGAAACCTGCTTGGCTTGGGCGGCGACATCGTCGGCGAGCTGCTTTTCGGCGGGGATCAGCCGGTCGCGCAGCTCGGTTTCGAAGGCGCGCGCCGCGTCGAGGCGGGAGCCGAGTTTTTCCTGCATCTCGAGAAACGCGAGGCGGGCCCCCGCCTGGCCGGCGAGCGCGGAGCGGAGGTCGACGTCGAGCCCGGGCGCGGCGAGGAGTTTTTGCCAGCTCACGCCGGCGACGAAGCCGGCGACGGCGGCGGAGTCGGGAAGCGCTTCGAGCTCCTGGACGAGGGCGGCGCGGGCGGCGGCCTGCCGGGTGATCTCGTCTCGTCGCGACACGCCGTCGAGCGTCTCGCCGAGGCTGTGGCGGGTGACCTCGCCGACGACGCCGAATTCCCGGATCGCGAGGGCGCCGAGCAGGCCGGCCAGGACGGCCACGGCGATGAACCCGAGGATCAGGCGGGCGCGGAGACCGAGGCGGGTGCGCATGGCGGGCGGCGGGAAGCGGAGTGAGACAAGCTCAAGGAAGCTTGGGAAGGGTGACGGGCGGATCCTCGCTGGAGAGCGTCTCGAGGAAGGCGACGAGGTCGTCGATCTCGGCCGAGGTGAGGCGGAGGGGTTTGATCTCGGAGGAGAGCGTGGGGCGCTTCACGCGGCCGCCCTCGTTGTATAGAAGGACGATGTCGCGGAGCGTGGCCTCGGAGCCGTCATGCGCGTAGGGCGCGTGGTCGGCGACGTTGCGCAGGGTGGGCGTCTTGAAGGCGTGCCTGAGCGTGTCGAGGCCGATGACGGGGCCGCGGCCGGGGTCGTCGGAGGCGACGCCGATGTCGTGGAAGGAGCCGTCGGTGAAGTTCCAGCCGGAGTGGCAGGCCGCGCAGTTGGCCTTGGTGTTGAAAAGCGCGAAGCCGCGGCGGGCGGACTCGGAGATGGCGTGCTCGTCGCCGGCGACGTAGCGGTCGAAGGGCGCTTCGCCGGAGATGACGGTGCGCTCGAAGACGGCGATGGCCTTGGTGAGGACCTCGGTGGTGATGACGTCGACGCCGTAGTGACGCTTGAAGAGCTCGACGTAGCGCGGGACCGCGTTGAGGCGGCGGAGGATTTCCGCGGGGTCGGCGTGCATCTCGGCGGAGGAGGTCATGGGACCGAGGGCCTGTTCCTCCAAGGTGGCGAAGCGGCCGTCCCACATCTGGGTGTCGTTGAAGGCGGAGTTGAGGATGGTGGGCGTGTGGCGGCCGAGGAGCTGGTGATTGTCGCCTCTCCCGAGGGGGAGACGGTCGGTCCACGCGAAAGACGGGTTGTGGCAGGATGCGCAACTGATCGCGCCGTTGCCCGAGAGGCGCGGGTCGAAGAAAAGCATCTTTCCGAGTTCGACGCGGCCGGGCGTGGGCTGGTTGTCGGAGGGATGCGGAACGGTGGCGGGACGCCGGTAGGCGTCGCGATGATCGACCGGGGCGGCGGCGCGGGCGACGAGCGAG
>CBIHRE010000776.1:0-2133 GCA_966212385.1 uncultured Akkermansia sp.
GGAGCGGGTGGAGCAGGGGCTGGCGGCCTTCGCGTCGTGGGGCGCCGCGGCGAGTGCGACGACGGCCGCGCCGGTGGCGGCGAGGCTGTTCGAGTTCGGCGCGTGGTGGTGCGGACGCGCGGCGCCGGAGCGGCTGCCGGAATTCTTGCGGCGGTGGGCGGGCGACTCCGACGAGGCGCGCCTGGAAATCGGGCGCGTGGCGGCGGAATATGCCCGACAAGAGATTTTACGCTCCGGTTTCGAGGAGCTGTCGGGGGACCGCGGCGAGGAGCGGCGGGCGCGGCTGCGTGAGCTCGGCGCGTTGGTGGTGCTTTTCGCGGAGCGACAGGAAGCGTGTCGCCAAGCGCGGCGGGCGCGCTGATGCTGTTTTCCTCGCGCGCCGTCACGGGCCGTCATACCGCCGCGTCGCCACGTCGAAATATTTCTCATGTCGCCCCCGCTGAATCGCATTCCGCCCGAGGTCGTCGCCGTCACGGACTACGCGCCGCTGGCGCGCGAGCGAATGACGCCCGAGGCCTGGGCTTATCTGGAGGGCGGGGCGGCGGACGAGATCACGTTGCGGGAAAATCGAAGCGCGTTCGAGCGGCTGCGCCTGCGTCCCCGTGTGTTGCGCTCGTTGGCGGGCGGACATACGCGCGTGAGCTTGGCGGGGCGGACTTTCGAGCATCCGATCCTTGTGGCGCCGGTGGCTTATCAACGGCTCGCGCATCCGGAGGGGGAACGTGCCACGGCCCTCGGCGCGGGAGCGGCGCGCGCCGGGATGGTCGTGAGCGCCCAGGCGAGCGTGGAGCTGGAAACGATCGCGGCCGAGGCGCGGGCGGGTTGGTGGATGCAGCTCTATCTTTACCCCGATCGGCCTTTTCTGGAGCGCTTGGTGCGGCGGGCGGAGGCCGCGGGGTGCGGCGCCTTCGTGGTGACGGTGGATGCGCCCGTGAGCGGCGTGCGGCACCGTGAATGGCGGGCGGGATTCAAGCTGCCGCCCGAGGTGGAGGCGGTTAATTTGCGCGGGTTGCGCGCCGCCGAGACGACCGCCGCGCCCTTGGGCGAGAGTCCGCTGCTGGCCGGCCCCTTGGCGTCGGGAGCGGCGACCTGGGATGATTTTTCCTGGCTGCGTTCGATCACGCGCCTGCCTATCTGGGTGAAAGGTGTTTTGTCGGGCGAGGATGCGTCGCAGGCGCTGGCCGAGGGGGCGGACGGGCTGATCGTTTCAAACCACGGGGGGCGGACGCTCGACACGCTGCCGGCGACGATCGAGATCTTGCCCGAGATTGTGGCGGCGGCGGGCGGGCGCGGGCCGGTTCTGCTCGATGGAGGCGTGCGTCGCGGCACGGATGTGTTCAAGGCCCTCGCCTTCGGCGCCAAGGCGGTGCTGGTGGGGCGGCCGGTCGTCCACGGGCTGGCGGCGGCGGGGCCCTTGGGGGTGGCGCATGTGCTGCATCTGCTGCGCGCGGAGTTGGAGGCGACGATGGCTTTGTGTGGTTGCGCGACCTTGGCGGACATCACGGTGGCCAGAATTTTCCCTAACGGCATGGCCGGCGGGAGCCTTTAGCTTCGGCGGGGTGGCTTCCGGGGGCGAGGGATGAGTGTTATTGCAGCGCTTTAGGACTTCCCTGAACGGGGCGGATGCGCAGGCTTTGCCGGCGATGGCCAAGGCAACGCGCGTCAATCTCTGCTCCTTTTGCGGCAAGTCGCAGTCCGAGGTTCGGAAGATCATCGCCGGACCGAGCGTCTACATCTGCGACGCCTGCGTAAACGTCTGCAAAACCATCATCGATCGCGAGGCGGCCACGCCGGCGGTCGACCAGCGCCCGGTTTTCCGCCTTTCGAAGCCCTCCGAGATCAAACGAGCTCTCGACGAGCATGTGATCGGGCAGGACCACGCGAAGAAGGTGCTCTCGGTCGCGGTCTACAACCACTACAAGCGGCTCACGTTTGCGGCCGGTTCCCCGGATCGCGCCGCCAACACGCTCGCGCCGGAGTTCAACGACGTCGAGGTGGAGAAGAGTAACGTGCTGCTTTGCGGGCCCACCGGTTCGGGCAAGACCCTTCTCGCCCGCACGCTCGCGCGCGTGCTCGACGTTCCCTTTGCGATCGCCGACGCCACCACGCTCACCGAGGCGGGCTACGTCGGCG
>CBIHRE010000777.1:0-2123 GCA_966212385.1 uncultured Akkermansia sp.
CTCATGGACCCCGTTCTCCTCGCCCTCGCCGAGGGCCGCCCCGTCTCCGGCCACACCTTCGACTCCCTCTGCCGCGCCGCCGACGCCGCCACGCTCGAAACCTACTGCGCGCAACTCGAGGACTTCCGCCGCGCCACGCCCAATTTCTACCACGGCGTCCGCGCCGTGTTTTTCCTCGCCGCGATCCATCGCTACTATCTCCCGCCGCACTTCCCCGCGGGCGGCGGCGGCCTTGTTCCCCACGCCGGCCACAAGCTCGCCCTCGCCCGCCGTTTCGAGGAAGCGCTCACCGTCTACCACGAGCACCGCCGCGTCCGCGGCGCGAGCGACGCCCTTTCCAGCGCCTTCGCCGCCGCCTACCACGGCCTCGCCTTCAAGACCCTCGCCGCGCAGGTCCAAAAAACCGTCCGCAAGGTCCGCGGCAACCAGTGGATGTTCCGCATGGGCCACCCGCTCGACCACCCGCTCCGCCTCCGCCGCGAACTCCTCGCGCGCGACGCCGCCTCGCCCGATTCGCCTTACCCCGTCCTCGCCGAGGAGACCGCCGTCCGCCTCGACCTCTCCCACGCCGCCTGGAGCGACATCTTTTTCCTCGGCATGGACTACCCCGAGGGCGCCCAGGTCCTGAACCTCTCCGTCAACCTCGGTATTCATGGACGCGATACCGAAACCCGCCCGCCCGTCTGCGCCTTCCTCCGCGTCATCGACCAGCCCGTCCTCCGCCTCGTCTCCGTCGACCTCGGCGTCTCCGCCGACATTTCCGACCTCTCCGACGTCTTCGATTTCGCCAAGGACTACCTCGGCCTCCTCAAGGCCGCCGTCATCGCCTCCGGCCTCGTTCCCTCCGGCCTCGAAGGCTCCGGCCACTCCCTCGCCGAGCTCCTCGCCACCCTCGCCGGCCGCGGCCGCGGCCTCGAACTCGTTTCCCAGGTCCGCGACATCCCCAAGGGCTCGCGCCTAGCCGTCTCCACCAATCTCCTCGGCTGCCTCATCTCGCTGCTCATGCGCGCCACCGGCCAGACCGCGCGCCTCGTCGGCGGACTCGACGAGGACGAGCGCCGCGTCATCGCCAGCCGCGCCATCCTCGGCGAATGGCTCGGCGGCTCCGGCGGCGGCTGGCAGGACTCCGGCGGCGTCTGGCCCGGGATCAAATTCATCCGCGGCGAGGCCGCCCTCCCCGGCGACACCGAGCACGGCGTCTCCCGCGGCCGCCTACTCCCCCGCCACACCCTCCTCGGCCCCGGCGAAATCTCGCCCGACACCCGCCGCCGCCTCCGCGACAGCCTCGTCCTCGTCCACGGCGGCATGTCCCAAAACGTCGGCCCCATCCTCGAGATGGTCACCGAGAAATATCTCCTCGGCCTCCCCCGCGAATCCGCCGCGCGCGCCGAGGCCCAGGCCGTCCTCCACGACCTCGTCGCCGCCCTCCGCGCCGGCGATATCCGCCGCGTCGCCGAGCTCACCACGCGCAACTTCTTCGGCCCGCTCCAGACCATCATCCCCTGGGCCTCCAACGCCTACACCGAGCGCCTCATCGCCGAGGCCCGCGCCGAGCTCGGCGACGCCTTCCACGGCTTCGTCATGCTCGGCGGCATGTCCGGCGGCGGCATGGGCTTCTGGGTCGACCCCGCCCGCCGCGCCGAGGCCGAGACCAAGATCCTCGCCCTCATGCGCCGCACCAAGCGCGCCCTCGAGCACGCGTTGCCCTTCGCGATGGACCCGGTCGTCTACGACTTCGACCTCAACGAAAACGGTTCCTTCTCCGCCCTCCGCTCCGGCCCTGCGGCCATGCTCTCGCCCGAGTATTACCTCATGATGGTCCCGCGCTGGCTGCGCCAGGACCCGCGCACCCTCCGCCCCGAGACCCGCGCCGAGCTCGACCGCTTCGCCGGCCGCCAGCTCCTCGCCGGCGACCGCCCGCTCGTCGAGCCGCTCATCGCCCGCATTTTCCCGCCCGCCGAAAAATCCTCCGGCTCCTCCGCCTCGTCCGGCTCCACGCTCCGCGACCTCCTCGCCGCGCAAGGCTTCGACCCCGTGCAACACGAGCGCATCCGCGACGATCTCCGCGCCGGCCGCATCGGCCTCGCTCAAAACCGCCTGCCCTCCTCCGCCCTCGTCGAGGA
>CBIHRE010000778.1:0-2112 GCA_966212385.1 uncultured Akkermansia sp.
ACACAACACACATAAAACGTCTCGCAACCCTCCTCCCTCTCGCGTTCGACACCCCCGCCGTCCTGCTTGCGCAGGCGGCGCCCGCCGCGCCGCAGGTCAAAAAAGTCAGCCTGCTCGAGGAGCTTTCCTCGCCCTTCATTCTCCCCCTCTGGGCCTGCTCCGCGCTGATCGTCTACCTGGTGATCGACCTGCACCTGAAGAGCGGCCGCAAGCAGTTCATCCCCGAGGCCGACCTCGAAACCGCCCGCGCTTATTTCCGCGCCGGCGACTACCGCGGTGCCTACTCCTGGGGCGCCACGGTCAAGGGCGCCGTCCCCGCGCTCGTCCACGCCGGGCTCAAGCATGCGCCCGAAGGCAAAACCGCCTCCGACGAGGCCATGGCCGCGACCATCATCGGCGAAAACGCCCGCTTCCAGCATCGCATCGCCTACCTCTCCGTCATTGGCGTCATCGCACCCATGGTCGGCCTCACCGGCACCGTCGTCGGCATGATCCAGGCCTTCGCCGCCATGGGCCAGGCCGGCGCGGCCGATCCCTCCAAGCTCTCCGGCGCCATCGGCCACGTGCTCCACGCGACCGCCTCCGGCCTCGTCGTCGCCATCCCCGCCTTCGTGTTCTATTATCTCCTGCGAAACCGCGTCGCCCACCAGATCCACGCGCTTTCCCTCGTGGCGAACGACCTCTTCCGTCGCTTCCCCTACGAGCACCTGAAGGACGCCGTCTTCGAGGGCGGAGAACCCGTCGCCGCCCTCCCCGACTGGCTCGCCGAGGCCGCTCCGGCGGGATCTCTGCTGCCCCAGCCCGCCCAGGCCTAAGACCCCGCGGCGCCTGCACCCCCTCTTCCCGCAACCCTTCCCTTTCTTTCCATGGCCGGCTCAATGGGCGGTGGCGACGGCGAGCCCGAGTTTCAGATCGCGCCGATGATCGACGTGCTGCTCGTGCTGCTGATCTTCTTCATGAGCATCGCGACCTCCTCCGTCGCGCGCTACGATCCCGGCATCCAGGTGCCCGTCGCGCCCGACGCGAACAAGAAGGACGACTCCGAGAGCGAACTCGTTTTCAACCTCTCGTGGCGGGCGGCCGAGCAAAAGGTCGTCGTCACCTTCGAGGAGCGTGTCGTCGTCCCCGCCGAAACGGTCGCCGCCTTGGCCGCGCGCAAAAAGGCCGACGACAAAGTCCGCATCCTCGTCCGCGCCGACTCCGACACGCCCGTCCGCCACATCGGCGAGGTCGTGAAGGCCGCCGCCGCGGCCGGCATCGTCGACGTAACCTTCGCCACCGTCGCCCGCTGAGCACGTCGCCCGCCACCACCGATGAAACTCCCCGTCCGGACCGACAACCCCGACATCGGCTTTCAAATCGCGCCCATGATCGACGTGGTCTTCGTCATCCTCGTCTTCTTCATGTCGCTCGCCGCGCAGATCCGCATCGAGCAGATCCTGCAAACGAAGCTCCCCGGCGTGGCCGTCGCCTCGACCCAGACCGATTTCGTCGACGAGCAGATCATCCAAATCTCCCCCGAGGGCGAAGTTTCCCTCAACGGCGAGTCCTTCGACGCCCCCGAGGCCCGCGCGCTGCCGCAGCTCACCGCCACCCTCGTCCAGCTCAAGGCCTCCTCCGACGCCGCCAAGAGCAAGCTCCTCGTCACGCTGCTCAGCCACCCCGACTCGCCCTACCACCGCAGCATCGACGTGCTCAACGCCCTCGCCGTCGCCGAGATCACCCACGTCTCATTCACCGCCGAGGAGCCCGAGGAGTGAACGACGCCATGCCCGCCTCCGATTCCGCCGCCCCCGCCCCGTCCGCCTCCGCGCCCGCCGTGGGCAAAGCGCGCCCCCTCTTCCGCCGAGTCACCTCCGGTGCGCCGCTCCTCATCACGGTGATCGTGCACGTCGTGCTGATCGCCGTCGCGGGCGCGGTGGTCGTCCAGCAAAACATCCTCGGCAAAAAGAACACCTTCGAGGCCGCGGCCGAGAGCTCCGCCGCCCGCCCTGTGGAGCACCGCCTGCAAATCGCCCGGCGCGGCGGCGCCTCGGGCGGCGCGAGCTCCCCCGTCTCCGCCAACCGCATCTTCACCACCGCTCCCGGCGCGCTCGCGCTGCCGGATTTGCC
>CBIHRE010000779.1:0-2112 GCA_966212385.1 uncultured Akkermansia sp.
CAGACCCTGATCGGCCTGCTCGAACCCCTGCGTCACCCCGCGCTGGTCGAGGAAACTCGTCGCGGTGATAAAGGTCACGGCGCTGACGGAGCCGTAGGTGGCGGCGAGACCGGCGGCGTCGGCCGCGCCGAAGCGACGGCGTAGCGCGAAGAAGGACCAGAGCGGCACGAGAACGGATGCGGCGAGCGCGGCGAACAGGGTGGCGACGACCTCGCCGCCCAGGCCGCTTTGCGCGAGGGAGACCCCGCCCTTGAAGCCGATGGTGAAGAGGAGAAAGAGCGAGAGGGTCTTCGCCGCGACGGGCGGGATCTCGAGGTCGCTGCGGAGCAGCGTGGCGGAGAGGCCGAGCACGAAGAGGAGGATCGGCGCGGAGAGGAGGTTGGAAGCGAAGTCGGACAGGTTCATGCGATGCGTCGCGCGGTGTTCACGACGGGCGAAAACGGGCGCGGCCTCTCCAGATTATGCGAGGATGTTGTTTTAGGCGATTACAGTGTTTTGAACGTGGTGTTAGATTAAATTTAACTTATTTCGGGCGGCATGCCTTTCCTGAATTATCACCATCTGCGGTATTTCCGGTTGATCGCGCGGGAACTGAGCGTGACGCGCGCCGCGGAGAAACTGAATCTTTCGGCGCCGGCGCTGAGCATCCAGTTGAAGCAGCTCGAGGAGAGCCTTGGTCACGCGCTGTTCGAGCGGACGCGCGGAGGGCTCGCGCTCACGGAGGCGGGACGGCTGGCGCTGGAGTATGCCGAGACGATCGGTCGGGCGGGCGAGGAGCTGATGGATGTGATGCAGCATCGGCCGCGCGGGGGGCGGCAGGTGTTGCGAGTCGGCGCGGTGGCGACCTTGTCGCGAAATTTTCTCCTGGAGTTTTTGCGTCCCGCCTTGCACCGGGCGGAGGTGGAGGTGGTGGTGCGTTCGGGGGCCTTGCGGGAGCTGCTGGTGTCCCTGCACTCCCACCAGGTGGATCTCGTGCTTTCGAACCAGGCGGCGCGGCGGGACGCGGAGACGCCGTGGCACAGTCACCTGCTTGCGGAGCTTCCGGCGAGCCTGGTGGGCACGCCGGAGTGGAAGAAGAAGCGGCTGAAGTTCCCGGAGGGCTTCACCGATGTGCCGGTGATCCTGCCGAGCGAGGACAGCAACACGCGGTCGGGCTTTGATCGGATCCTGGCGGCGGCGGGCGCGCGTCCGCGGGTGATCGCGGAGGTGGACGACATGGCGACGCTGCGTCTGCTGGCGAGAGAAGGCGAGGGGCTGGCCTTGGTGCCGCCGGTGGTGGTGCGCGACGAGATCGAGCGTGGCGAACTGGTCGAGACGCATCGCGTGCCGGAGCTGCGGGAGACGTTTTATGCGATCACGCCGAGCCGGAAATTTCCGAATCCGCTGGTGGGCGAACTGGTGCAGCGGACGGCGAAAGGGGCGAAGTGACGCGGTGGCCGACTCGCCCGTGGGTTGTGCGGCCCGGGCGGGCGCCTAGCCTGCTCGGATGGCGAGTGATTTGACGACCGTGCGGAGGCCGGGGAGGGCCTGGATCTTCGCGAGGATGTTCGCCTGGTGAAAACGTAGCTCGTTGCCGGCGACGGGCTGGTTGTAGAGGATGACGAGCTTGCCCTTGGGGTCGATCTGGCCGGCGTGCGAATAGTGGGCGATGGCGGGACCGACGATGGCGGGCCAGTTTTCGCGAATGGTGTCCTCGGGCGTGTGCCGGCCGATGTGGTGTTTGACGAGAAGCTCGTCGAGGAGCGGACCGAGGGCGTGGGTGGGGCGTTTGATCTGCCGGGCCGGGGTGTCGTCGGGCACGCCGCGCAGGTCGGCCACGAGCTGGCGCGCGACGGAGCGGAAGGTGTCGGGCTGCTCGGGCATGGCTATAAGCGAGGAGCGCGGAAACCGGAAGATCAGTCCTTGGCCGAGCGGACGTCCAGCGCGTCGCGGAGGCCGTCGCCGAGGAGATTTAGCGCGAGGAGGGTGCAGGCGAAGACGCCGCCCGGGAAGATCAGCAGCCAGGGGTAGGACTCCATCTTGTCCGCGCCGTCTTTGATGAGTTTTCCCCAACTGCTCATGGGGTCGTCGATACCGAGGCCGAGGAAGCTGAGAAAGCTCTCGAGCATCATG
>CBIHRE010000780.1:0-2066 GCA_966212385.1 uncultured Akkermansia sp.
ATTCGTCCGCGAGCGCGGCACGACGCGAGTCGAGTTCACCGAGCCGGGCCGTCGGCACGAGTTCCAAAGCGACCGTGTCGGTAGCGGGATCGCGAAGGTAACGGATGGTCGTGTTAGCAACCCCCCACGAGGATAAAATGGCCAATTGCATGAAGAGAGAAATGGAGAAGCGCGCCTTGCCCCTCAGTTCACGACTGCGGGCTCAGCCCCCTGCCCTGCACCGGAGGCGGTGAGAAATGATATTGGGCAATTCCTACGCCATGCGCTCCAGCGCCTCGCGGGTGATGCGCCAGCGCAGAGGACGGCCGGCGAGATAATTCTTCAGCTCCTCAACCATGTAGCGGCCCATGCGTTGGCAATCGCGACCGTGCGACCCGGCGATGTGCGAAGTGACGGTAACGTTAGGCAGCGACAGCAGTGAATCGCCCCCCTGAGGCGGCTCGGGATCGGTGACGTCAAGGACCGCATGTAAATCGGGGCGACCGCGTAGCACCGCCTCGACCTCGCGTTGGGCGAGGATGACGCCGCGTGCGGTGTTGATTAGCGTCGCGCCGACCTTCATCGAGGCGACAAGGCTGGCATTGACCAAGCCGATGGTCTCGGGAAGCACCGGCGTATGCACGGAGACAACGTCCGAACACTCGAAAAGTTCCGCCAGACCCACCCGCTCGACGCCGGCGGCAGCAGCTTCGGCGGAGGTGAGATAGGGGCAGTGGACCACTACGCGCAGATCGAAATGAGCTAGGAGCTTCGCGACCATGCGGCCGATCGCGCCGAAGGAGAGCAGTCCCACGGTCGCGCGGAAAGAGCCGCGGATGGGTCGCGTGTGGTCGCCCCAGCCCTTCCCTTGACGCGCCTCCGCCGCTTTCGCCCAAAAATCGCGCAGGCTCAGGAGGACCGCGCCCACCGTGTATTCAGCCACGGGAACGGCGTTGGCGGCGGACGCGCTGGTGATGACTATGCCCCGTTCCCAAAAAGCCGGAGTCAGGAAATAACGCACCGAGCCCGCGCCATAGAAGACGGCACGCAGTTTAGGCGCGGCGCGCAGGAAAGCTTCATCCATCAATGGCGCGCTCCAACCCGAGAAAAGAACCTCGACGTCGGCCAAAACATCCGTGTGTCGCGCCCAATTCCTAAAGTGAATCACCTCTTCCGAAAGGCGTGTCAGCGCGCGCAAGTCCGCTATTTCCTCCGGACCGTAGATCAGGGGATGGCTAGAGAGATCCAGCAGGAAGGCCGCCCGGGGCGAAGCCGGATGGGCTTGCCGCATCAGCCGAGGTTCGGAGTGAGCGGCAGGAAGGGTAATCGAATGCATAATGAAATGCGGCCGTATGGAGAACAGGTCCGAGGGTCTGATTAGATTACTGACTACAGGGCCGAAAAGCCGGCCGGCCCGACGCCCGGACTGGCAGACATAAGACGCGCCGCCAACAAGCGGCGCGTCGCATCCCGTGACGGCCTTAAGGCACGATGACCTTCACCCGCAGGAATCGACGGGAACCCGCCGTTAGCGAAACGGAATCGGTGAAGGTGGTGGTGCCGGCAACGGTGAAGCCCGTGTAGGTTTGCGCGGTGGTCCATGCGCCTGTGAGATCACCGCTCGCCTCGACGACGTAGGACAGGCTCGGGTCATCGATGTGAACGAAGGTCAAGGTCAGCACTCCGCTCGCGTTGGCGACGACTACGGCGGGACCGTCGTTGGCCACGGTGGGATCTTCGCCAAAGGCGTATTCAAGCAAGTTTGCCAAACCGTCGCCGTCAGGATCGGAGGTGTCGGCCGCCTGGCCGCTGTTGGCGGTGGTGCCGAAGTGGCTCTGGCGCCATGTCTCCCGTGGCGAAAGCGACGACGCCGTGTTGACGATCTGGAAGCCGACGATGCCATAGTTGCCGTCCACCTTGGTCCCGACCAAGGTAAAGCTCGCCCCCGTGAGGCCGGTAAACTTCACATAGTTGCTCAGCGTCGCGGCGGCTGCTGAAGTCGCCGAGCCCTCGGCCATGTAGGTCGGGAACACCGTGGTCGAATTAGATCCCATCACCTTGGCAAACACCTCCGTGCCGCCATTGAC
>CBIHRE010000781.1:0-2052 GCA_966212385.1 uncultured Akkermansia sp.
CGAAGTTGCTGCCGTTGATGGTGATGGTGTCGGCGGTGGAACCGTAGGTGAGCGGATTCGGGGTGATGCTGCTGATGACGGGAGCCGCTTGCGCTAGGTCGATCGTTGTGGATGCAACCCAGCCATCGGCACCGGAGTCGAAATTTACATTCCACCAAGTGTATGAAGCGCCTGATGGGAGCGACGCGTTAGTCGGGCCTCCTATAATGGTTCCCAAGCTTCCGAGGTTTTGGCTGCCAACTAAGGTGTTACTTCCCGCTGCTGCTCTAACGTTTATCGGGGACGCGTTTGCGGTAACTCTGTCACCAATGGAGAAGGCGAGCGCCGCGTTAACGAAGAGTGTCCAGAACAGAACTAGGCATAGAGATTTCATCATGGGTAGACGCAGCTCCTTGCCTTATTCCTGTTGATGCAAAAAATATGTTAATCAATTCTTATCTTTCTTGTATTAAATAATTTCAATCAAGTTTCCAGGAAGTTGTCGGCTGCCTCAGCGCTTCTTGTTTGGCGCGGCGCTGAACCAGTCGTTGTTGAGCGACTGGGGTTTTGAGCTGGGAGCAGGGAACGAGAAGATTGACCGCCGCCCCGGGGCGCTGGCCGGGGCTGGTGGCGCCGCCCGGCTTGGCGCCGATCTGCGGGGCGCTGCGCATGCTAGGGCGATGCGCTGGCGTGGCAGGTGGACGTCGGTCACGGTGACGCGGACTTTTTCGCCGGGCTTCATCGGCCGGCTCAATCACTCCGGCGTGATCAGACGCGCTTTGGGAAAATAGGTCCGGTAGCGGGCGGTGTCGCGGGTGAGCAGGCGAAGGCTTTCGATCTGAGCGTGGGCGCCGATGTAGAAATCGGGGAGCGGCAAGCGTTTAGCGCCGTCGCGGCGGCGGTAGGCGAGAAAGGCTTGCGCGGCCAGGAAGCCGGCTTCGTAGGGCAGGGGCAGCCGCACTAGGCCGAGGCCGGAGAGGGCGCGTTCCAAGGTTGCGGCGCTGCGATAGGCGGCGGCCAGTTCGGCGTAGATGATCGGGTTGATCGCCAGCTCTCAGTCGCGGCCAATTCGAGGAGGCGGGCTTCCGACCATTCGCGCCAGTTGGGATCGTCGGCGAGCACGTCGATCAGGACGTTGGAATCCACCAAGATCATGCGCGGCGACTCAATCTTCGCCGCGGGTGAGGCGCATGAGTTCGGCGGTGGAGCGGACGGCGTCGGCGCTGCCTCTGGCGCGTTTCAAGGCGGCGCGCAGGAATTTGAGGCGCGGGTTGGCGGCGGGGCGGATGAGCACGCCGCCTTCGGCCGGCTCGAAAGTCACTTCCGCAAGCGGGTCGAGGCCGTAGCGCTTGCGCAGGGCAGGCGGGATGGTGACCTGGCCTTTGCTGGTGAGCCGCATGCGGTAAGAATCCGCTCGGGAAGTAAGAATGTCAAGGGGGCCGGGTGTTCGCGCGAGGGCGGCGCAGGGTAAGGTGGGCGATGGTCGGATGTAACGGGAGGTGACGGCAGCCGAGGAGTCATGCGTGCGCCGCATGGTTTCGGCCGTCGATCCGCCAAGCCCACGGGCAGGATGCCCGTGCCACATCGGAGGGCGAACGGGAGACTCAGCGTTTCTTGTTCAACGCGGCGTTGAACCAGTCGTTGTTGAGCGACTGGGGGGCGGCGGGCTTGGCGGGGGCGCTGCTGAAGTTGCGCGGGCCGCCGCCTCCGCCGCCGGGGCGCTGGCCGGGGCCGGTGGCGCCTCCCGTCTTGCCGCCGAGCTGCGGGGCGCTGCGCATGCTGAGGGCGATGCGCTGGCGGGGCAGGTCCACGTCGGTCACGGTGACGCGGACTTTTTGGCCGGGCTTCACCACCTCGGCGGGGTCCTTCACGAAGGTGTCGGCGAGCTGGGAAACGTGGACGAGGCCGTCCTGGTGCACGCCGATGTCCACGAAGGCGCCGAAGGCGGTGACGTTGGTCACGATGCCGGGGAGCTTCATGCCGATCTTCAGGTCCTCGGGCTTGTTGACCGAGCTGTCGAAGGCGAAGGCCTCGAACTGTGCGCGCGGGTCGCGGCCGGGTTTGGCGAGCTCG